>JABMRP010000007.1 GCA_013202535.1 Planctomycetota bacterium | reverse complement strand
CTCAAAGGCCACATCTCGCGGAGCGAGATGGCTACTGTACACCCAAAATGTCAACCCTCCCAGCATACCGCCGCGCATTCCGCGGGTCAAACTGGGCGGGCGATTCGTGCGATCCGGCGGCTGACCTGTTACAATGGCCGACATTCAACGAGTCTTGACGAAGTCAACCCACGGAGAACCTTACGATGACGCACCCTACCGGATTCTTCCGCACGGCCATGGCCGCGGGACTGCTCTGCTTCGTTGCGTCGCTGGTGCGGGCCGAGGAAGAACCGGCGTATCGCAACGTAGCGCTGAATCCCGCCGACGTGCAAGGAAAAGCCGAGAGCTATCCGCACGCATCAGCCAACAGCGAGTACAAGAACCTGCCGCCGTTTGCCGCCCGATGCGCCATCGACGGCAAGACGGCCAACCATGGGCACGGCGCCGGATGCCCTTCCTGGGGACCCGACCGCCGAACCGATCTCTGGTGGCGAGTCGACCTCGGCCGCACGGTCGCGATCGATAAGGTCGTGATCGTCATCCGGGCCGATTTCCCCCACGACCGGCATTGGCATAGCGCCACGATCGAGTTCTCCGACGGAAGCCGCGAGGAGATCGAGATCGAGAAGACGGACAAGCCGCAAACGTTTTCCTTCACCTCCCGCAAGGCAACCTGGCTGCGATTGACCGACCTGGTCCAGGAGGAACCGCTGGGTTGGTGCGGGTTGAGCGAAGTGGAAGTCTGGGGGCGATAACCCCGACGTCACTTTTCAATCCGATACAAATGCGTATCCGTACGCAGAAAAATCGCCCCGTCGGCAATCGCCGGCGATGCCTTGACGCGGCCGTCGAGTTGGTTTTCGGCCAACAGGGTGAACGTTTTCCCCGGTCGAACAACGGCCGCCTTGCCGTCTTCGGCGAAGAAATAGATCCGGCCGTCGGCCAGCACGGGCGACGACGAACAGGCGCCCAGCATCCGCTCGGCCCAATGAATCTCGCCGGTGCGTGCGTCGAAACAAGTCGCCACGCCGCCGTCGGAGACGGTGTACAGCTCGTCACCGATCAGCAACGGCGAGGACATCTTGGGAACCTGACGTCGCTCGCTCCAGGCAATGTGCGAATCGGTCACGTCGCCCCGCCCGTCGATCTTGACGGCCAGCAGATTCGATCCCCCAAAGGCCGTGCTGACAAACACCAACCCGTGGCCGAAGGCGGGGCTCGAACTGTTGGAGAAGGAGGGGCCCGTGTTGACGCACCAAAGCTGCTTGCCGGAGTCGGGGTCGTAGGACACAATCCACTTCGCACCCAGGACGACCATCTGTTTCTTTCCCCCATCGTCGATCAATAGCGGAGAGCTGAAGGCCTTTTTGTAAGCAGTGTGGGGAGTGTCGATCGGCGGCCGATCGGTTTTCCAGACGGGCTCGCCCGTGGTCTTGTTCAGAGCCGTCACGTACTGTTGGTCGCAGCCGTCTCGCACTACAACGAGCAGGTCGCCAACCAGAATCAGCGAACTGCCGGCCCCCACGTCGTATTTGATCGGCAGATGGCGTGTCCAGATCGGCTTGCCGGTTTCCGTGTCGATGCAAACGGTGCCCATCGTGCCGAAGTCGCAGTATAATCGCCCCGGCTCGATGACCGGAGTGGGCGAGGCGAAGCTGTTGACCTTACAGATCTGCGGGGGATCGTCGACCTCGAAGAGAGTGACGCTCCGCAACAGCCGCCCCGTGTCGCGGTCGATGCAGACGGCCTTCAACGTCACGCTCCGTGCGACCAACGGCATGGGAACGGAAGCCGTGATGCCGGCGAGATACTTCTTGGCTTCCTCAGGCGTGGCAAGCGTCGGCAACGCGGTGGTCATCCAGATTTGCCGGCCGAGCACCACGGGCGAGGACCATGCGGTCCCCTCGACGGCCACTTTCCAGGCAATGCTCTCGGTCTCACTCCACTCGATCGGCAGTCCTTCGGCCTCGCAATGGCTCTGTCCACCGGGACCGCGAAACTGCGGCCAATCGGCTCGCGTGGCCGTGGTGGAGAGGATGAAGGTCAATGCCGAGAGTATCGCAACTTGGAATCGCATCGTAGGCGTGCCTTGTGGTGGGGGTGGGGTAGTATAGTAGCCATCTCGCTCCGCGAGATGTGGCCTTTCGGCCGCCAGACGCGGGCCGTCGCTCCGAGAGATGTGGCCTAAACCCTTTGGAGCTTCAAAGGCTACATCTCGCGGAGCGAGATGGCTACTATACGGATTTCTTATTCATACACAAACCACGCCGTCGCCCGGCAGTCACGGTCGGCCTGGACGCGGACCCAGTGGGCGCCGAAACCATTGGGGAACGTGTGGGTAACGGTTTCTCCGCCCGGCACGCGGATCGTGGCGTAGGGCAGCCAAGTGTTGTTGGCGGCCGGGTCGACCTGCAAAGTGAAGTGTACATCATCCTTTGCGTCGTGCGAAAGCGCGACCGTCTTTCGATCGTAGCCGGCCATGAGGTATGGATCGGAAGGATCGCCGGCCTTGATGGCCGCGTCTCGCCACGGCCCGCCTTCGCCTCGTGGTTTGCCGAGTTTCCACAGGTCGTCAATGTCGCCGAACCACAAGCCCGCGTTGCCGTCGTCGGAAGCGAAGTAGTGGCCGTTCGGCTCTGCCGACGCCTTGCACCCGGCCAGCACGAGCATGCCACGCCACGAGCAGAAGTCGGTGATCCGCTTGTTGTGTGTCGCCAGCGGTTTGATCCGCCGCAGTCCGCCGGAGTTGCTGCGCGGCAGGATGTAAAAGCTGCCGGCCGCGTTGAGCAGCGATCGCTCGGTGACCACCTCGCGCAGCGCTCGCGGACAGCCGGTGGCCCAGGCTGCGTCGTAGGCCATATGCGACTTGGGCAATCGGACCCGCAGGTTGCCTTCGGTTACGATCACCGAAGCGTCGTCGATCTGAATGACTTGTTCAACGGTGGCAACTTCCTCGCGGAGAAACCGGGCCGACTCGCTTTGGGAGTCGGTGGCCTGAAACTTCATGTCGGGACCGAGATGGTAAGTTTGCCCTTTGCCGGGCTTGCCGGAGGCGTCAACTTGCCGTGCGAGCACGCCGAGCGTGATCCGATCATTGCCTTCGCTACGAACCACGGCCGAAGTCCACGGGCCGGGCTCGTCGACGTCGGCCAGTGCCGCGAACATGTCGCGATCGGTCACTGCGCCGCCGCCCGGGCCGAAGTGGAAATAGGCAGTCACTCCCGAGACGTCGCGATCGGCCTTCAAGCGGATCCAGGCGGCGTCGAGATCCTCGGGGAACACGTGATACGCGTATTCCGATTCCGGCATGGCGATCGTCTTGTACTCGCTCCACGTGCCGTCGCCGGTGCGGTCGATTTCCAGCGTAAAGCTGACGGGGCCCTCCGGCGGCGCTTTCGGCACGGGTCGCGGCCGGCCGATCTGGGCAGCCAGGTCTTTGGGCAGGTCGGTGATCCGCAGGTCGGACGCGTCGCCGTCGACCGGTTCGACGAAACACAGATGGGGCATCCCGAAGGCGCCCGGTGTGTGTTCCACGTCGTTGCCCGGCACGTCGACGCGGCCCTTGCCGAACTCCTTGACGTAAACCGAGTCGGTGTAGGTCCCGCCCCACTCCAACTTCATCTCGGTCTTTCGCCAGCCATCGCCGGGCCGGGGATCACCCCGCTCGTCGACTGAGAGGTAAACCACCACGTCGCGGTCGACGGCAAACGAATAGGCCGGCACCGGGTCGTGGAAATCGCCGCGGCGGACGGTCACATGCGCCAGGCCGGCGAGTTTCCGGGGCAGTCTCGTCACTTCGAACTTCTCGGACGTCCGCTTGATGCCCGAGGTCTCGCCCACCGAGGTACCCACCGCCAGATGCAGGCATCGCTGCTCGAACCCGGCCAACAGGAACGGATCGGAGGGCACGCCGGCCTCGACGTCGTCGCCCAGCCAGGGTCCGCCGAAACCGGCCGGGCGGCCCGCCTGCGAAAGCTTCTCCCAAGTGGTAAACCACAGATTCGAGCACGATTGGCCATTGAACCGGTTGAGCGTATCGCCGACGCCGGCGCGGCTGAAACCCGACTTGGCCGTGTCGTCGCACCCGAAGACAATGCGGTCGTCGAAGGCGCAGAAGTCGGCGGTGACCTTCGCGTAAGCGCCCAGCGGTCGGAGTCCGCCCGTGGCCGCAGCCGAAAACGTGCCGGGGAAGTCAAACCATCCGCCGTGCAGGTTCATCAGATACCGACCGCCGGTCACCTCGCGGATGCGCGGCCACTCAGTATGCCAGCCGTGCTTGCCGAAGTAACTGTAATCGGCCACCGGCAGGCGGAAAGTACTCCAGCGTCCCTCGTCGCAGAGCTTCAACAGCAGCGAGCGGCGATCCCAGCCGATGGCCCAGAGCGGGGCGTCGTCGTCGGGCGGACCGAGAATGCCGCCCGGGCCGGTCACGTCGGTAAACTGCCGCCGCTCGACCAGGCTCCACGTCTTGCCGTCCCATTGGCCAAGCGCCCCGGCATCTTCGGGGCTGGTGGGCGTCGGGTCGACGAAGTAATCGAACGGCTTGTACTGGTTGACCGACCCGGCCCCGTGTTCGCCGTTGTTGGCCACGACTAGCCGTCCCTGACCGCTGTATCCGCCTTTGGCGTGCCAGCCGGGTATCGGTCGTTTGAACAGCAAGTTGACGTCGAGGCTCCGTACGTCGACCTCGTAGATCAAACCTTCCATGTCGCAAACGTAGACCTTCTCCGCCGGATCGGTCAGGTGGCGGGCGGTCGCGGTGAGCCGGCCGTACATCTTCGACGGCGGCACCACGCGGACGTTGCGCTGGGCGTCGATGAAGTAGGGGCCGATGTTCAGTTGGTTCGACTCGCGATGGATCATCCGATTGGCCGGCGTGCCGCCGACGCTCTCGGGGCGAGTCGTCCGGTTCAAAGCCGCATCGATCTCGTAGAGCTTATCGTCGGAGCCGTCGGGTAGGTGCGGGCCGTAGGTAATCGCCCAGAGTCGATCGGCCCACGCCACGACCGCGCCGGTGCCGCACTCCCCCTGGTGATTGAACATGGCCAGATGCGGATACCGCCCACTGACATGGATCGGTTCCGGCTCGGCCGCCGAAGCGACCGTCAGTAGTGTCAGGGCGGGGAGGCACCAGAGGACCGAATGCATGACGCGGGTTTCAGGTTTCACGGTTTTTTCTCCAGTTTAGCCCCGGCACTTGTGCCCGGCGTTCGGGGGATTGGTGCAACGCAAAACGCCGGGCACAAGTGCCGGGGCTAAACGTCTATTGTCCGGGGTGCCCCTCGATGCTCTCCCCCTTCTTCAGCGCCACAACGTAATCCTCGCCCTGGCGGGTCACGTTCTGCAAATTCCACCGTGGCACTCGCGCGGGGAACGGATTGCGCAAACGCAGCGTTCCGTCGACGGTGGCTTCGATGCGAACCTGCGCCGTTTCACCGCCTTTCCTGGTAGCGGAGACCTTGAAGCCGCCCCAGGCGCGAAGGTTCTCGAACGACGCGTCGGGCCACTGCTTGCTCACCGCGGGAAACACTCGCACGGTGCCGCCCCAGCTTTGCAGCAGCATCTCGTGGACCGCTTCCATGGCCAGAAAATTACCCTCCAGCGTGAACGGCCGGTAGCGGGCCGCCGACAATCCCGCCCCGATCTGATCGCCGTTGACGTGGAAACCATTGCGAAGAATGAACGCCCGCTCGAAGTCGATCAGCGAATTCAGCGCCATTTCCGGTCGTGCGGCGCGGGCGGCGATGCACGCAAACCAGGAGAAACTATAACCGCACCAGGCCTGCGTTTTCAACTCCTGCATCCGGTCCAGCGTGGCGTTGATGATCGCGCGATCCCGGTCGCTGCCCTCGACGTTCAGCGTGCCCAGGGGATGGATGGCCATGGTATGCGCATGGTGGCGATGCGACTGGTTGAACGGTGTACCCCGGGCGAAGCAGAGCACGTCGTTTTCGTCGACGATCGGCGCGTCGAGCTTTGCTCGCAAGCCGCGCCACCGGCCAGCTTCCTCGGTCTTACCCAAGGCGTCGGCCATCTCGGCCAGCGTGTGGAAGGTCCAGTCGATCAGCGCCAGGTCGTGGTTGCTATTGGGCGGCAGCCAAGCGCGCATCGAGTTGTTGTAAATCTCCGGCGAGGAAGAGAGCGGCAGGTAGAGTTTCCCGTCGCGTTCTTCCAGCAAATTGACAACCGCCGTGGCCACTTCGCTCAGCCAGGGATAGGCCCGGCGGGCGAGAAACTCGCGGTCGGCCGTGTATCGCCAGTGCAGGTCGAACGTCTGGCCAACCCAGAGCCCGCCGGTCGGCGAGAGGGCGTATTGAGCCCAGCCGGCAGTCGGCTTGCCCGAGAGCGTGGCCACACCCGGGATGGCCGCCCCCTGGACACCGTAGAACTCGCGAGCGAACTTGCGATACTGGGGCAACAGATTCCAGTTGTAGTTGACAAAACTCTCACCGGCGGGAAACAACCCCGCGGTGGGATACGCCAGATAGGTCATCTGCGTGTTCAGGTCGTGGTGGAAGTCGCCTTTCCAAGGCGGCAGACCGCCGTCGTCGCGGGTCCAAACGCCTTGCAGCGGGATGGGCGGTGCGTCGGGTCGCGAGGCGGCGCCGTAGAAATACTTGATCAGGTTGTAATGATGCTGGATGCCGTCGTGCGGCACCTTGACGTCGGACGTTTTCCAAAACGCTTCCCACCATCGCAGATGCGCCGCGAGCATGGCGTCGAAGCCCGAGGCCAGGGCGGCCGTCACCCGCTTGCGACCGATGGCCAGCGGATCGTCGCCGTCGTTGGTGCAGGTAATGGCCACGGCCAGTTGAGTCTGATCGCCGATCCGTTTGCTCGATACGACCACGGCATATTTCAGGCCGTCGGCCGCTTGCTGGACCATCCAGGTGGTACTGCCGTCGCTGCCGAACACGGCCGGCGCGTATCCCAGGCGATCGAGCCCGGCGGGGCGAAGGAACTTGTACTCCGGCGCCGGCCCGGCGACGCGAATCATGGCCACGGGCTCGACGGCGCTGAAGAAAACGTCGAACCGGCCCGCGGCAAGTTTCACGCTACCCGACGCCTTTTTCATGTCCAGCGTAAAGTGCTCGGCTTGCTGCGAAGCGTCGAGCGTGAGCACCAGCCGGCCGCCGGGCAACTTTGTTGGGTAGGGCACCTGATTGTAGGGCGCGTCGAACCGGCGAACCATCTCGCCTTGGTTCTTCGCGGCGACCAGAGCTTTGATCGTGGCGTAGTTCCAGTCGTCTTTCAGGTAGTCCTCCGGTAGCCGCTGATCCCACAGGTCGCCCCGGTCCAGCGAAAGGTTGATCGTATTGCCTTGGCCCCAGAGCAGCCCCCCGGTCAGGCCGTTACCCAACGGAACGGCTTCGTCCCACGTTTTGATCGGCGCCGTTAGGTGCATGGCAAACGGTTCGCGCCGGACTCCCTCGGCGGAATCTGCCGTCGGTAGACAGGTCAGAAGCGCGAGCAGCCATGGGCAAATCGAGCGGACGGGCATGGCGGGGTTCCTGGTTGGGGTTGTGATGTGACGTGTTGAGCCCCGGCACTTGTGCCCGGTGGTTTGAGTTGAATTTCAAACGCCGGGCACAAGTGCCGGGGCTAAACGGGGATTATTGGCGAATCTTCTTCCATACACCGATCGAGCGCTGGAGATGCTCGCGGGCGTCGCCGGTGATGCCGTAGCACATCAGGCCGACGGGGCCGCGATAGCCAATTTCGCGGAGCAGTTCGATCAGCTCGCGGTTGTCGAAATCGCCCCGGTCGAGCGGTTGGATGAGGCCGTTGGCCCATGTCTTCGAGCCGATTTGCGCCCCGTTGATGGTCACGGCGAAGATCTTGGCCGCGTTCTTCCGCAGCACCGGGCGGTAGTCCTTGTCGCCGTCGACCATCAGCCAGTGGCACAGGTTGAAGTTGACTCCGACTCGGGGATGGTTGACCTTCTCGATCACCTTGATCGCGTGCAACATGCTTTCCGTCCAGTCGCCCTTGTGGTGGTAGATCGAGATGTACACGTCCGCCTCGGCGGCCACGTCGCCAAGCTGGCGGAGGATGGCCACGGCCGGCTCCTGGCCGCGCGGATCGCCGGGCGGGAAACCTTGCATGAGCGCGCAGATCGTCACCGGCCGCCCCTTGAGCTTTCCGATCGCTTCGGAAACGCGAGGATCGAGGCCTTTGACACCTTGCTGTACGTTGATCCGCGCGTAGAGGTGGTAGACGGGAAGCTTGGCCTCGTCGAGCGTGCGAAGGTTCGCGTCGAGACTGTCACCCAGCCAGAGCGGATAGCCGACGCCGTCGAAACCGAGCTCGGCGAGCATCTCGGCTTGCTGGGGAAGCGTTCGCTTTTTCGCGTCGCTAACTTCCATGCAAAAACCGTAGAGCTTCGGGGTCCAGCGCGGGGCCGTGTCTTCGGCTCGCGTGGTCTGGGTGATGGCGCCGGCGAAGAGCGTCGCGGTGATGCAGAACGTCGATAGATGTCGAGTCATGGGGTGGTCTCCTTGGGTGCGTTGTTTGGTATGGGGTATTCGTTTAACGCCCAGCCGAAGGCGCCGGCTCTTTCGGCGTTCCATCAAAAAGCCGGCGCCTTCGGCGGGGCGATAAACGAAACGGTTCCTTCAAAGATAGTTTACAAGCCCCGGCTTCGGCAACGGATAATTACCCGTGGCGTCGGGCTTCACGGGGGCTTCCATCTGCAGCGTTACGTCGGCCGGCGAGGGATCGAACTCGAAGTCGGCGGCCATCATCTGGTCCCAGGTGACCGGCTTGCCCGTGTAACAGGCGATCTGGCCCATGATGGCCATGTACGTGCTGTCGATCATCGTGTCGGCATGGTTGACCGGTTTGCCGTCGCGGATTGAGCCGATAAGAATCTTCTGTTCCTCGGCGTGTGGGTCGTTGCGGGGGCCGTCGTAGCGCCAGGTGGTCTCGCCGTCGATCCGGCAGGCGGTCCAGTTGCAGACGCCCTTGGTGCCCATGATGATGTCGTCCCACTTGGAGTAACAGCCAAGCTGGGTGCGACACATGGCGTAGACTCTCGGCCCGCTGGCCAGTTCGTAAACGACCGTGTCGTGGTCGTACATGTCGCCGTACACCTCGCCGTACGAGGCGGACCGCCCGCCCAGGCCGAAGCACCAAGTGGGGTTCTCCTCGCCCAGTACCCATCGCATGCGGTCGAGGTTATGGATCAGCGATTGGGTCACGTCGTCGCCCGAGAGCCAGCGGAAATGGTACCAATTGGAGAACTGATACTCGATCTCGCTGAGGTTCGGATCGCGACGAACCGTGCGATACGGGGCGCGAAGGAACATCGACTGGATGGCCACGATGTCGCCGATCGCCCCTTCGTGGATCATCCGGGTCTGTTCCTGGTAGGGCAGCGAGTAGCGGCTTTCATGGCCGGAGACCAGCGACAGGCTCTTCTGCTTGGCCGCCTCGCAGGCCCGCTTGAGGCGATGGCAGCCGGCCGGGTCGATGGCGTGCGGCTTTTCGATGAAGACGTGCTTGCCGGCAGCGATCGCCTTCTCGGCATAGTAGGAATGATACTTCGAGGCGCATGCGATCAGGATCGCGTCGCTGGCGTCGATCACCGCCTGGTAACCATCGAGGCCGTACCTGCATGTGTCGTCGGTGGCGACGAACTGGTCGGGGAAGTTCTTCTTGAAGTAGTTCCGCTTGGCCTCCATCCGGTTTTCGAACACATCGACCATGCCGGCCAGTTTGACGTCCTTGCCCAGTTGCAGCGCCGCCGCGGCTGCCCCGCTACAACGTCCGCCGCAGCCGATCATGCCGATGCGAATCTCCTCCGGACCGGCCGCATGCGCCGAGCGAGCCAGCGAAAGAGTGCCGACGGCCGCCGCGCCGGCGGTGGCTGTTCGTTTGATGAAGTCGCGCCGGGACGGGGTTTGGGGCGGTTTGGTTTGGGGCATGGGTTTGTCCTTAGGGTGGAACGCATAAACGCCGGGCACAAGTGCCTGGGCTAAACGGGCGGTTGCTAGAAAAACAAGAACACCGACCAGATCCACATGTTACCCATTGCGTCGATCCGTTGCCAGATATCGCGGCAAATTGTCTCGTCGCCGCGGATTCGCGGGAGCGTCGGGCGGAATTCCGACCAAGGGACACACGTCCCCGGTGGCCGTGTGCCGACGTCGGTGGTGACGAAATCGCCCGGGCGGTCGTCTTCCCCACTCGGACGCGGTCCTCCGCTTGTCAACTCGGCGTGACCGCGAGAATAGCCGCCGAATTCGAGCGTCGCCTCGGTCATCGCGCGGATATTCTCCACCGTGGCATCATTCTGGATAATCGCATTGGCGTCCATGATATACCCGCCGTCGCGACCGACGCCTTCGATGACCTTCCGGCAACATGCTCGCACCTCCTCTTCGCTGCCGCGAGCCAGCAGCACGTTGTGTACGCCGCCGCTGAGGCAGAACTTCTCGCCCAACGCGGCGTGGACCTTGAAAATATCGCCCTGGTCGACGTGATAGACGATGCTGCGATCGGGCAGTTCGGCAAACGCCTGGAGATGATGATCCCAATTGCCCTCGGCGTAGAAGAGCGTTTGGTTGCCGTGGGCCCAAAGCTCTTGCACAATCGGCTTCAGCGTCGGCCAGAAGAGATGGTCGAACTGGTCGAAGGAGATAAACGGCACGCAGCCGCGGTGCATCCAAAACCCCAACGGTACGTTCTTATTCGGATCGGCGGTGGCCAGGGCGAAATGGGTGAGATGGGGCATCAGGGCCTCGCAGGCGGCCAGCACCTTCCCGGGACGCTCCTGCAAATCCTCGACCAGCCCGAGGTAGCCGCGGAGTTTGTCGGCGAGCATGTCCAGTGGCGCGCGCAGCATCCCGGCGATTGCCGAAACCGTACCCGACTCGGTCCGCAACCGCTGTTCCTGCTGGCCTAAATCGCCGACGAACTGCATCATCGCCATGGTAAACTTGACCAGTGCCAGGTTATGCTCCGGCGTCACCGGCTCGCCCATCGGGCTCAGCGGCCGCGCAACCCGGGGAAGCCACACTTCCAACAGATAGCCGGTCGGATCGTCAATCAGCCGGTCGTATTCGTCGGCCTTCATGTACGCCCGCTCCGGCGGCGGTTCGCGATACTGGTGGCCCACGTCCGGCGGCAGGTCGATGCCGGGAATCGCGTAATAATCGAGTCCCAACGCCTGGAGCATCCCGGTCCAGGTAGCAACCATGTCGGGCACGACGGCGTCCCAATCGAAGTCGGCCGCACACCGCCTCGCCGCGGCCAGCGCCTTGGGGTAGTCGTGAGCCAATTCCTGACACGTATAGCCCGCGTATCGACCGGTCCACTCGGCCACGAACGGCCGAATCGGCACGCGATCCGGCTGTTCGTTACGCATCGCCGTGGTGTATCGGGCGAGGCGTTGTTGGTAGAGTTGTTCCATATTCGTCATGCCGTGTCGTTTCTTTGACCGTTTAGCCCGTCCACTTCACCGTTTCGATCGTGCGGGCAAACAAATCTGTCTCCGCCGCGAGCGGGATCGGCGAGACGTGTTCGGGGGATCGAAGGGGCATGGGAGACCTCGACGTTCGAGGGCGTTGCTTTCTGGCCAACAGTTCCGTGGTTCGTGCCACAGTATAGCAGCCTTGCCGGAAAGACACGAGCGTTGTTCATGCGAGTCGAACAAATCAACGCGATTTCTGGCGTCGCCGATGGGTTCAATAGGGTATACTTCAGATAGGAATCAAGACAAGGTCGCGTTGCTCCAGACATGGGCCGCGGTCCGGCGGACCAAGACCGCATGGCAAGAGCATTGGGGAATCCCGCGATCATGAGTATCGGCATATCTGCTCGGCGACTACTTTGCCTCTCATCTATACTCTGATCTCGACTTCTCTTCTTGTTTCCTCTTCTTAGCAAAGGGAGTACCATGTCACCGCAAAGCGCTCCGCGGTCCGCGCACGCAAAGTGCCGGACCGGGGGCCGGCGCAAGGGAGCCGTCGCCGTTCTCTCCGCCGTGCTCATGGTTCCGGTTCTGGCAATGGTCTGTTTTTCCGTCGACCTCGGCTACATCCTGGCGGTCAAGACGGAGTTGCAGCGGTCGGCCGACTCGGCCGACTCGGCCGCATTGGCCGGAGTTGGCGTGCTGGTCGACGGTGAAGACGAGGCGGCGGCCATGGCCCGCGAATACGCCGCGATGAATCTGGTCGGCGGAATCCCCGTTTCCGCCGAAGACGTCGTAATCGAATCCGGGCAATGGAACGCCGAAAACAGGGTCTTCACGCCCACCGACCACGCCCCCACGGGAATTCGGGTTACGCTGCGGCGCGATCGCCAGGCGTTATTCTTCGGCCCGGTGCTGGGCAAAGACAGCTTCGATCTGACGGCCAGCGCCATCGCCGTCTTCCGTCCGCGGGACATCATGCTCGTTCTGGATTACTCGGGCTCGATGAACGACGACAGCGAGTTGCGACATATCGGCTCCATCGGGCGGGCCGCCGTGGAGTCCAACTTGTGGCAGATCTACAACGAGCTGGGGGCGCCCACCTTCGGCAACATGCAGTGGAATCCCGTTTACATCTCCACGACCGAGAATTGGAGGGTTAAGCGGATACTCGGGCTCAGTGACGTTCCGTACCCCTATCCGTCGGGGAGTTGGGACGACTACATCAGCTACGTCGAATCGAGCGGCTACATCCGAGACGCCGGTTATCGACAAAGATACGGATACCTTACGTGGGTCAACTACCTGCTTGAGCGGAAGCCGATGTTCAGTCAAACCCCCGATCTGTGGCGAACGAGCGAACAACCGATTACGGCCGTGAAGAACGCCGTGACCCTGTTTCTGGCTTTTCTGCAGGAGGTCGATACCAACGACCGGCTGGGGCTGGCCGTCTACACCTCGGCAAGCGGCGACGCGGTGCTCGAATCGGAACTGACGCACAACATGCCTTACGTCGAGGAGATTTCCCGCGAGCGGCAGGCGGGGCACTACGACGTGTACACCAATATCGGTGCCGGCCTCCGTGTTGCCCGGGAAGAACTGGAAGGAAACGGTCGCTCGGGCGCATTGCGGTTGATCGTCCTGATGACCGACGGGATCGCCAACCGGCCGTACAACACGAGCGCGGCCAAGGCGTACGCGTTGGAACAGGCCCAGGAGGCCGCCGATGCGAAGATCCCGGTCGTCACGGTCAGCCTGGGAGCGGGCGCCGACATGGATCTCATGGAGCAGATCGCCGCGATCACCGGCGGCGTCCACTTCAACGTACCCGGCGGCCAACCGGTAGCCGAGTACGAAGAAGACCTGAAGGACGTCTTCCGAAAAGTGGCCGACAGCCGGCCGCTCCGCTTGGCGCAGTAGCCCGCTCGCCGCAAGCGGCCGGAGCGCATCGCGCCGATCGGCGGCTTTCTCTCGTCCCTCGTGACGACGCTTCGCGTCGTCACGCACGGTCGGACGCTTCGCGTCCCCACCATCTCGGGGCTGCGCATAGCGAACCTCTTGACACCCAAGGAGTTGTTCGGCGAGAATCAGGAAATGCTGAGCGACAATGCCGACCCCAACGGGGTCTTCACAACATAGCCCAGGGTAAGCTCCGGCGGCGTAGCCGTGGAGCGCCACCCTGGGTGACGGTGAACTAATTCGCATCAACGCCGAAGGCGTTGCACAACCCGTGGCCACGAGAGAATCTCAGGCGGTACGACAAGTGGTTCCCATTGTGCGACTTTGGGAGAACGTGGGCCTCGGGCTGATTATCGAGGCGCCCAGTACCGCTCCAATGCACACGTTGTGGAGAGGTAAATGGCGACCACCGTCACCAGCATCAAAAGGGAACGCAAGGAATACTGGCACCCCCCCTCCCACCACACGGCAAGGGGACCCTTCTTCTTGCGCCGGAAGTTCAATCGTCTCCGGGGCGTGGGTGGCGTGTTGTGATCCATCGGTTCTGGCT
>JABMRP010000356.1 GCA_013202535.1 Planctomycetota bacterium | reverse complement strand
GTGACTTATCTGCCGTGCGACCTGATGACGAAGGTGGACATCGCCTCGATGGCTCACGGCCTGGAATGCCGGCAGCCGTTTCTCGATCACCGGCTGGTGGAACTGGCGGCGGCGATGCCGAGGCAGCATAAGTTTCGCTACGGCCGGGGCAAGCGGATCCTCAAAGAGGCCTTTTCCGACTTGATCCCCCCGGCGATCCGGCGGCGGCGGAAAATGGGGTTCGGCGTGCCCTTGGACCACTGGTTCCGCGGCCCGATGAAGAATTTCGCCCGAGACGTCCTGCTGGACTCGCGGGCGTTGGGACGGGGCCTCTTCCGGGGCGAGGCGGTTCGGCGAATGCTCGACGACCACTCCTCGGGCCGCTTCGACCACAGCTACCGGCTCTGGGCCCTGTTGGTACTGGAATTGTGGCAACAGCGGTGGACCGACTGATCATGCATGGGCTGGTAATATGCATGGCCTATACAATATGACCCGTCTACACAAACCGGGGGAGATCCGGTGAATCAACGCAATCCCTTCAGCTTACCCCATTGTGGTTTCCCTTAGCCAGGCGATAGAATGCCCGGTGTAGGGTAGGAGGCCGTGTCGAGACGTCTTCGACAGCGAGAGAAAGGGGGCCATGCGATGAACGGAGTGTTGGCTGTGATTCTTGCCGGAGGCAAGGGCGCACGGCTTGAACCCCTGACGCGAGACCGGGCCAAACCGGCGGTCCCGTTTGGCGGTGCGTACCGGATCGTCGATTTCGCCTTGTCCAACGGTCTCAACAGCGGCATCCGGCAGATTCTCGTGCTCACCCAGTACAAGGCGATGAGCCTGGATCGGCATATCACGGTAGGTTGGCAGCAGTTGCTCTGTCGCGAGTTGGGCGAATTCGTCGACGTCGTCCCTCCCCAACAGCGGATCGACGAGAACTGGTACCAAGGCACGGCCGACGCGGTATACCAGAACATCTATACGTTGGAAAAGGAACGGCCCGAGCACATCGTCGTTCTGGCCGGCGACCACATCTACAAGATGAACTACGGCCATTTGGTGGACTTTCACCGGGAGAAAGGTGCCGACCTGACGGTGGCTGGATTGCGGGCGGACGTGGCCCGGGCGGCGGGCCAGTTCGGTGTCATGGAGGTCGACACGGAAAGCCGGATCGTCGGGTTCGAGGAGAAACCCGAGCACCCCAAACCGATACCCGACGATGAGCAACACTGTCTGGCCTCGATGGGGATCTACGTTTTCTCGGCCCGATTTCTCTTCGAACAGCTCTGCCGGGACGCTACCCGGGAGGACAGCCAGCACGATTTCGGCCGCAACGTGATCCCCGCGCTGATCGACTCGTGCCGCGTGTATGCCTTCCCTTTTCTCGACGAGAACCGCAAGAAGGAAGCCTATTGGCGCGACGTGGGCACGCTGGACGCCTATTACGAATCGAACATGGACCTGGTCTCCGTCGATCCGCAACTGAACATGTACGACTCGCGATGGCCGATTCGTACCTATCAGCCCAACTACCCGCCGCCGAAATTCGTCTTCGGCGAACAGGGTAAGGAGGTCCGCCGCGGCGAGGCACTGGATAGCATCGTCTGCACCGGTTCGATCGTTTCCGGGGGACACGTCGAGCGGTCGATTCTCGGTTTCAACACGCGAATCAACAGCTATGCCTGGGTGGAAGGCTCGATTCTCTTCGAGGGCGTCGATATCGGCCGCCGCGCTCGGGTGCGGCGGACGATCATCGACAAGGGCGTGCGCATCCCGCCGAAAATGGAGGTGGGGTTCGACCACGACCTGGATCGCCAGCGCGGGTTTGTCGTCACCGAGCGGGGCGTGACGGTTATCGCCAAGGCCGCCGGAATCGAGCATTTCCGCGATCCGGAGCTTCCCGTCTGAATCGAGCTGGAAGACACCCCAAGTCCCCGGAAGCCGTGCGCGCATAAAAAAAGGCCCCCGGAAAGGCCGTGTCCCAGGGGGGCAGAGGACATCATTCCGTTCCGGGAGCGATTGGTTGCTTGACAACCAGACGGTTGGTGGACTTCCACCGAGTTACTCGGTTTAAGGTCGCAGGCAATAGGAAGCGCGCCGCCACGAACATCCATGCGGGCGAACGAACGCTTCTGGTCCGCCGGAAAACGCCCGAGGGCGATCGCCAATGCAGACCCATCCACGTGGATTGCTTGCCTTCACACATTTGCCGCTTCAGTAGCGGCGGTGCTCTTAGTGAGCTGCGTGAGGAGGCGAGAATAGAAGTTTTCTCGATGCAGGTCAAGGGCGGTTTTCCGAGGAAATGAAAAAAGTTTTGGCCTCGCCAAACCGCCGAGAAAAACGGGGGTTCTTTGAACTGCCCCGCTTGACCAACCTGCCTGGACATGACACGATAAGGCCGTTTGCCGGCTCCCGCGCGGTCGCCACGCACGACGAGACGGCCGCATGATTGCTCCTGTTGGGAGGATACCGATGTCCCTTGCCGCCGAAGACGTTCGCAAGCGGTTCGAAGCCCGTCATGGCGAGCCGCCCCGTTGCATCGTACGAGCGCCGGGTCGGGTCAATATGATCGGCGAACACACCGACTACAACGACGGTTTCGTTCTCCCCGTGGCCATCGACCGCGCCATCTGGCTGGCCGTTCGGCCGCGCGAGGATCGAATCGTGGCGATCGACTCGGTCGATTTCGACCAGTCGGCCCAGTTCTCGCTGGACGAGCTGGCCAAAGAAGAAGCCGGGTGGATCGAGTATCTCAAGGGCGTGGCCTGGAGTCTCCAAGAGGCCGGGCACGCGCTCTGCGGCTTCGACGGCGTGCTGGTCGGCGACGTGCCCCTGGGGGCCGGATTAAGCAGCTCCGCCGCGCTGGAAATGGCCACCGCCCGGGCGATGGCCGAACTGGCCGAGTTGCCCTGGGACCCCGCCGCCATGGCCCTGTTGGGTCAGCGGGCCGAGAACAAGTGGGTGGGGGTCAACTGCGGCATCATGGATCAACTGATCTCCGCCGCCGGACAAACCGGCCACGCGCTGCTGATCGACTGCCGCTCGCTGCAAACCCAAGCGGTCCCCCTACCCGAGGATCTTTCCGTGGTCATTCTCGACACGGCCACGCGTCGCGGGCTGGTCGACTCGGCCTACAACGAGCGTCGCAGCCAGTGTGAGGCGGCCGCCGAATTTTTCCGCGTCGACGC
>JABMRP010000355.1 GCA_013202535.1 Planctomycetota bacterium | reverse complement strand
GGTCCGCAGGGTATGCAACGTGGTCCCGGTGGCCCGCCCCGAGGTCCGCAGGGTATGCAACGTGGTCCCGGTGGCCCGCCCCGAGGTCCGCGACCTGAATCCCGTCCCGAACGGCCGGCTCGGCCCGATGGTGACAAGCCGAAAGCCTAATCGGCAGGCGCAGACGTGTTCGATTGGCCCCCGGTAACCGGCCCTGGTTTCCCGACCGCATCCCCCCCACGCGGCGACGGATCAGGTGCCGGCCGGGGTTTTTTGCTTCCACACTCCGTTGAAGCGACACACGGAACAGGTATTGACGTCTTGTTGAGCACGTTCGACCTCAGGTGTACACTGGCGGTTGACCGGCGGGCGAATTTTGGATCACTGTTTCTTACCTGACCGCGAGGTGGAATCGACGACATGGCCACCGCTTATTGGAACTCCCGAGGTTGTTGTCCGCTGATGGCACGGGCGGCCGGTTTCTTCGCGGTATTGCTCGTCAGCCCGCCAGCCGAAGCGGCGCCGTCGCACCCCAACGTGGTGATCCTGGTGGCCGACGACCTGGGTTGGAACGACGTCGGGTATCATGGCAGTGAGATCCAGACGCCCCATATCGACCGACTCGTGGCCGAGGGCGTCGAGTTGGATCGCTTCTACGTCTGGCCCGTATGCAGTCCCACCCGCGCGGGCCTGTTGACCGGGCGGTCGCCGTTGCGATGGGGGATCACCGGTCCGCTTCGGCCCAATTCCGAAGGCGTGCCCGAGGACGAACATTTGCTGCCGCAAACCTTCCGCGCGGCCGGCTATCAGACTTCGATCGTGGGTAAATGGCATCTGGGAATCGGCAACGGCCAGGGGCTGCCTCATCGTCGCGGATTCGACCACTTCTACGGCTTTCTGACCGGTTTTATCGATTACTATCGGCATACCGATGCCATGGGCGGCCGGCCCGACTGGCAGCGCAACGGCGAGCCCGTCGAAGAAGAGGGTTATTCGACCGACCTACTCGCGGCCGAGGCCGTCAGGTTGCTGAGGAATCGCGACAAGAAAATGCCCGTGCTGCTGTATGTGCCTTTCAACGCCCCGCACAGTCCCTTGCAGGCGCCGCAAAAGCTGATCGACAAATACGCGGCCATCGAAGACCCCAACCGCCGGGTATACGCGGCGATGGTCGACGCGTTGGACGGAGCAATCGGCCGGATCCTGGCCGTGATCGACGCCGAAGGCATGCGCGACGATACGCTTGTGTTGTTTTTCAGCGACAACGGCGGGGCCGAGAGTCGCGGCGGCGCCAGCAACGAACCGTTGCTCGAAGGTAAGGGCTCCGTTTTCGAGGGCGGCATCCGAGTGCCGGCTGCCATGCGATGGCCAGGCGTTTTAACCCCTGGAGAGAAAATCCGGCAAATCGTTTCCGTGCTCGATGTCTTTCCCACCTTGGCCGCGGCGACCCGTGTCGAGCCGGGCAACACGAAGCCGCTGGACGGCCATGACCGCTGGGCGGCGATCCGCGACAACAAGACCGTTGCGCCGAAAGACCTCGTCATCGCCGGCGGACGTGGCTGCGCCATTTTCGACGGGCCCTGGAAACTGGTTCGCATCGATGGCGGACCCGCCCGAGAGCAAGAGACCTATCTGATCCGCATCGAGGACGATCCCACCGAACGCTGGGATCTCTCGGCGGAACACCCCGAGGTGGTACGCAAGTTGGCCGGCCAACTCCCGGCCGCAAGCAACCCACCCGGCCCGCAACGTAGGCCGGGCAACGCAAGACGACGATGGTAGAGTTTAGCCCCGGCACTTGTGCCCGGCCGTGTTTAGCCCCGTTTGAACCAACCCGCTTTTTCACGAACCGAACTGGAGAAATGCGATGAAACGCTGGAGCATGATTTTGGTGGGCGTCCTTACGATCGCCCTGTTGGCGGATGTCGTTGTGGCCCAAGGGCCGGGCGGACGCGGCGGAGGCGGTCGGTCCGGTGATCGGCAAGGCGGACCCGGCGGCCCGGGGATGGGCGGCGGCATGCAGCGGCCCGGCATGGGCGGAGCCGGCGGCGGTTTTATGGCCCCTGGCGGACCGCTGATGATCGCGCTGGATACCGACAAGGACGGCACGCTTTCGGCCACGGAGATCAGGAGTGCCGCCAGATCGCTGAAGAAACTCGATACCAACGGGGACGGCCAGTTGACACTCGACGAGTTGCGTCCCCAGTTTGAAGCCGGCGGTCCTGGTCAAGGCGGTCGTGGGGGTTTTGGTGGCGGCGGTTTTGGCCAAGGTCAAGGTGGCCAGGGCGGTCAAGGTGGCTTTGGTCCCGGTGGCGGCGGTCAAGGC
>JABMRP010000354.1 GCA_013202535.1 Planctomycetota bacterium | reverse complement strand
CTCCCATCGCGTGTAGATCACGCGGCCGTCGTCCAGCACGGACGGGGCCGTTTCGTTGACCGGGCTTTCCGAAATGCGATGAAGGTTCTTGCCATCGGCGTCCATTACGTACAATGTCGTAACCGTCGCGCCGGGCGCACAGAAGACGATCCGCTGGGCGCGCGTCGAAGCGAACATGATCTTACCGCTGGGCAGATAGACCGGGTCCATGTCGTTGAAGCCCGACGGCTGCCCGGCCACTTGGCACTCAAGTGCCTCGGTTTCTTCGTCGCCACCGAAGGTGAGCTGCCGCAGACTGCCCGGGACCATTTTTCCTGCGGTGGGGTCGACGTCGATCTCGTAAATGCGGAAGGGCGTGTCTTCCGTCCGGTAAGTGAAGACCACTTTCTTCGCGTCGAACGACAGGTCGAACCGGTCGAACAGCCCGCCTTCGAGCTGGGGCACCAGCGGCGTGACTTTTCCCTCGGGCGATACCGGCGAAAGGACACAGAGACTGCCGCCGAGCGTTTTGCCGTGCTGGTCGGCGTACGTGTGACCGTAACCATTGTCCGGCCGCTTGAGGAACAGGAGTTTGTCGAACTTCATCGCCGGATGGGCTAGCATGGCCCGGATGCGGAGTGCCTTCAGCGCGTCCTCGGTCGTACTCTGCTTGGCTTGGAGTTCGGACAATTGCTTGAGGAATTGCTTCCCACCGGGATATTGCCCGCCGAAGTTCGACGTCGTATCCTCGATGGCCAGCCGCAGGGCCGCCGTGTTCACGGCATCCGGTGGTAGAAAGACGCTATGATACCGGGGCGGAACTCGGCTGAGGTCGACCTTGCGCTCCGTCGGCGTCCAGTCCTTCGGGAAGGCGGTCGACGTGTCCAGTCGCAGGGCCGCCAGATGCGGAAACGGACCACGCCGAGTGAGTTTTAGTGTGTGTTTGCCTTGGGTGACCGGCAGCTTGACGAGGCTTCCCTTGCGATGATCGGCGAGCCCTTCCCACGTCGCGCTTCGGCTGCTCCATGAGAGCCGGACCGGATACTCGGTGGGCCGCGTGCCGATGGTCACGCCCGTGCAGCCGGTGCCCACGCGCCGGCCGTCGAGCCAAACGTCGACCGGCCGCGCTTCGGCGGCCGCGTAGCGGATCTGAAGCGTGTAGTCGGCGGTCACGGGGAAGTCGATGTCGTATTCAGCGAAAAAGGTGTCAGGAACCGTTTTCGGCGCGCCACCGGCCATCGGTCCGGCGTCGGCATGTTCATCGGGGCTGGCAAGGATCGGGACATTACCCCGATCGAACGAACAGGCGGGAATTTCAAACGATCCGGCCGGCTTGGTGCCGCTCGTATCCTCGACCGGCGTCGGCAGAAGCGCGACCTTGGAAAAGGCCTTGCGATGGGCGGCCGGGATGGCGGCGATATCCCGCACTTTGTAAACCGGCGGCTTCCAACCTTCCGGAAAATCCGCCGGCGTATCCAAACGCACGGCCACCAGATGCGGCAGCGGCCCGCCCCGGGCGATCTTTACTATGTGCTTTCCCGCGGCAATCGGCTGAATTTTTCGCCACGCATCATTCCGATTAAGCCCTTCCCACTTCGCCGAATCGAAGGTCACGCCCATGCAACTCTTGCCCATCTCCTGGCCATCGAAGAAGACGTCCACCGGCCGCGCTTCGGCCGCCGTGTAGCAAACCTGAAGCGTGTACGTGCCGGTCACCGGAACGTCGATTTCATACTCGACCGTCCACCCCCACGGCTCCTCGACACCACTGGCCACCACCGGTCCGGCATCGGCGCACTGCCCCGGATCGGCATGAATCTGGACATTACCTCGCTCGAACGCCCAGGCGGGAATTACCAACGACCCCGGCTCGGCTCGGGCAGTGGAAATTGAGGCGAGTATCGTGAAGAGCAAGATCGTCGGCGAGGAGAAGAAGCGAATGCGTTGCATATTGGGGTCCTCATAATGAGACGGTAAATATGACGATTAACGTAACACTTTAGCCGATTGAGGCAACATGCTCTTCGCCACCGTCGGGCTTGCCCCGGCGGAGCGATGATTGACCGCTAGCAACGACCGCCGCAGCGGCCTTTGCACCCACCGCCGCGTCCGCCGCCTTCGGTGGCGGACGCGGCGGTGGGAACGGTTGGTTTTCGTACTTGTCCCCTAGCTTCCAATCATTGCCCCGCCGGGACAAGCCCGACGGTGGCGTGAATGTCTAAACGCCCCTGCTTCACTGCTCTGATTCATCT
>JABMRP010000353.1 GCA_013202535.1 Planctomycetota bacterium | reverse complement strand
GCCTGGTCGGCGACCATACGGGTTATGTCTACGCAATCAAGACTGGCAGCGGCCAGCTCCTCTACAAGCTGCGCATCGCGCCGGAAGAGAAGCGGATGCTCTCCTACGGTAAGGTCGAGTCCGTCTGGCCGGTAATCGGCGGGGTGATGGTTGCCGACGCGATGGTCTACGCCTCGGCCGGCCGCACGCAGGGCTCCGACGGCGGACTGCTGGTCCGGGCCTTCGCGCCGGAAACTGGTAAGCAGGTCTGGGCCAAAGCACTGCCTCAAGGCGGCGCCGGTCAGATCGAAAAGAAACCCAAGCGAAACGATACGCTGGCCCGACACGGCAACTTCCTCACGATCATGGGCCATTGGCTGAACCTCGAAACGGGCCAGATTTCACCCAAACCCGAGGGACCGGCCCCCAACCGGACCGTCGTCATGGGACTCGAAGGGCTTTACAGTTGGAACTGGACCCGAGTGGGCCATCGGAAGTTCATGCACGTCGGTTACGGCGAATTCACCGGTGACACGGTCAGTTGGAACGACCAGTACGCGGCGGTTTCCGACAAGAACAGCGGCGGCTCGATTATCGCGCTTGCGGACGCCGGCAAGAGACGGAACTTCCCCGGCGTACCTAAGATCTACCAGGGAACCGCTCTAGTGATCTGCAACAACGTCGTGATCCAGGGCGGCGCGATTCTGGACCAGGAAAAAGATCGCGGCTTCATCCGGGCCATCGGGCTCGAAGACGGCCAAGTGATTTGGGAAAAGAAGTTTGACGCCGAACTCGCATTCAACGGGCTTGCCGTCGACACCCGCGGAATCATCGCCAGCTTCGACGACGGCACGGTGGCCTGTCTGAAGTAGAGACGCGGCCCTCGCGTGGCTCATTTGGATCGCAATGCCCAAAGGGAGCGGGGAGGTCCGCGCTCCAACGATGTCCATCAAGAACAAGGGAAACCCGATGAAGACTCGGAAGAGTTTACGCCACACAACGACCTTTACGATCCTCTGTGCATTGGCCATCGGGCTCTTCTTCTCCGCGACCCATGCCCAGGCTACGGGAGTCGCGCCGAATGTGCGCGAGGGTTCCGACATCGTCATGAAAGATCTGCGGTGGCCCATCTGGGATCAGGGCACGTATTATTGCTTCTGGTACGTCAATTTCTTTCCCGAATCTTACTGCACCTTCTACGGCGGCTTGGCCACCAAGGGAGCCGACAACCCGCCGGGAATGTTCATGTCGTATTGGGGCAACATTACCAACATTCACGAGGGCCCCTACTTCTATCGACACGGGTACGGTGCGGAAGGTTCCAAGGGCGGCGCCAACGGGCGGGTTCTGTTCATGCAGCCCAACTCGTGGTATCGCATGGTATTGCGAATCTTCCCGCCGGCCGAGGGAGCCGACAAGCACACCTATGTCGGCTGGTGGGTGAAGGACGTCGAGAAGAACCAATGGCATACGCACAGCGTCGTCCGTATCGACACCCGGGCGACCGGCGTGCGGGGAAACAGCGGCTTTGTCGAAGCGCTGGCCCCCGAGTCGGTCCATCGCGCGTTTGAGCGGCGGCTCGGCTATTGTCGCGTCGATGGCCGGTGGTTTAAGTCCAACACGATTACCACCGGAAGCCCCAAGTTCTTCAAGCTCATCGCGGGCGGAACCGTACTCCGGTACGACCGGTCGGCACCCGATTCCGCCGGCGGTGGTACAAAAGTCGAACTCGCCACCAAGCAACCCGACGCGCCGACGCTCGACCGGCCGGCCATCGCCGGCGCGACGGCCTCGGGTCACGGCAATCAGTTGGCCGTGCAATGGGGCATCCCCAGGAGTGCCTCACCGCAACTTGGCTACAAGCTCGAAGCCTTTGATAGCACGTCGGCAAAGGGCACGCCGCTGGCCGTCTTTGCAGACGTCGCCCCGCATGTCCTGGCCAAACGGCTCGACGTGGATCGCCAGGCCAAGAGCGCTCGGCTGACCGTGACGGATATCTTCGACCAAACAACGTCGGTGACGATCCCCGTCGAGCAGACCAAGCCAACGCCTGCCGTTGTCGAAGGCATCGCCAAGCTCCGCCGGGGATTGAAATACGCCTACTACGAAGCACCCAGCGGTGTCTCGTGGGAAACACTGCCGGACGTCTCGGCGCTGGAACCGGCGAAGCAGGGTATCGTGAAGACCACGGACGATACGATTCGCGAGGATCGGGATAAGCTCTACGCGATCGGCTACCAGGGTTTCATCAAGGTCCCGCGGACCGGTTTGTATGTTGTCCAACTCGGCACCTGCGACGGCGGCCGCCTGAGCATCGACGGCAAGGTGGTTGCCGACAACGACGGACTCCACGGCACGTCGGTCCGGCAGTATCCCATCGCACTTGCCCAAGGCCTACACGGCTTTGAACTCGCCTATTTCAAGGGTTCGCAACCCTATCTGGCCGATAAGATACTCATCTCCTGGGAAGGCCCCGGGTTTGCAGCGCGAAAGTGTACGCCCGCCGATTTCGTTTGCCCGGACGACTCGGACACGCCCTCGATTACCATGCCCGCCGCGGGCACGCTTTCCGCGGGTGTTTTGAAGGACAATCTGGTCAGTCTGAAGCCGTCGATTCAAGACCGGGGACATCGGATCGCCAAGGTCCAATTCTATCGCGACCGGCTGTTGCTCGGAACGGCCGTGAACACGGCCACCAGCGGCGTCGGCGATTTGGCGTTTCGCGACCTGCTGCCCGAGGGGAACAACCGCCTCTGGACACGCCTCTGGTACGACGGTAGTCGTTCGGTCGACTCCGATGTCCTGCGCGTCGAGGTCAAGAACAAGACCGACGGCCCGTGGACGTTCGATACCTTGGGCGAGAGTATGTTTCCGCTTGCCGTTCGATCGCAGGAGGGCAGAATCTCCTTTCGAGGCGATGGGTTTTGTTTCGGACATCAGCCCGTCTCCGGCGATTTCACGCTGACCGCCCGGGTTGCGGATATTGGC
>JABMRP010000352.1 GCA_013202535.1 Planctomycetota bacterium | reverse complement strand
TCAGGGACGTCTTCCAGGCCGTCGGGCAACTCACCCGTAACGACGCGGGCGTCAACCCCTGGCCCTGGAGCGAGAACATCGAGGTTCCCCCTTCCGCCACGGCGCCGGGCGCTTCGGCCAGCAACAACGCGGGCGTTCCCAGGGTCTTGGCGAGCCCCGCCCCTTTGTCCTGATAGAGGAGCATGGCGGGCTCGTCCGACAGCGTGAGGCTCACGCCTCCCGCCTCGCTGCGAAGCGTCGTCCGCGAGCCGTCGAGGTGGATCAGTTCGACCGCCTGTTTGTCGGGAAGGGGCACGAGAACGTCGCGGCGCGAATCGTCCAGCCACAGCACTTGCAGGCAACTCCCCTGGCGATTCCGGAAGAGATAGGCCTGGACCCCGTTGGGATAGTGCATCTCCTCGACGAACTTGCGGTCGGCGATCCCGTTGACCACGTTGTAGTAGGTGATCGCGTCGAGCCGCGGGTTGTAGAGGCTGTACTTGCAATCGAAGACGCAATGGGCATCGCCGAACTGGCCCCGGGCCTTGCCCTGGGGGTCCGGGTACTGGATCGTAAACCAACTGACCGTGGCGCCCCCCTCGGCGAAGAAGACGGTACACTTCTTGATCATCTCGATAGACACCGCGCGGCGCGTTTGGCCCTGGCTGTTGAGGCCCAACTCGGTCGAATGGATCGGCTTGACGGCGTCGTATTTCTTCATCAGGGCCCGATACTCCCCGATCGTCCGGCGGACGTTGGTGTAATGCTCGTAGATGTGGAAGTCGTAGGAGTCGAGATAGTTCTGGTAGCCGGCCTTGAAGTACTCCTCGTTCGGCTCGACCGATGTGCCGATGACGTGGATGCCCGGGTCGAAGGCCTTGACGGTCTCGTAGATAGCCTTGTAGGCGCGGACGTTTTCCAGGACCTTTTCGCCCGTGCCGTGGGGTTCGTTACCCATGGCGATCATCGCCAGACGGCTGCCGGCGTACTCTTCGAGAAAGTTTTTCATGCCCTGCCGCAGGGCGTCTTCGCTGTACTCGGTGAAGCCTTTCCGCTCGACCGTGCTCGCCGGGGTGCCGGTGATCCACTTGGCCCCGAGTTGCTTGCAGAGGTCGATGCCGGGGGCGTGCGGTTTGTAAGGAGAGCTGGAAGACCAGCCGCCCCAGATGCCCATCAACCGCAGCCCGATCCGATCGGCCAGATGGAAGTAGACGGGGATTCGGCTGTCCCAGTTGCGGATCGTGAAGGGCACCTGCTCGGGGTCGAGCTTCTTCGTATCGGCCGGCGGCAGAACGGCCAGACCGGAATACTCCCGCACCGGCTCGCCGTCCTGTTGGGGTATCTCCACGTGCAACTGGTAGTACTTACCCAATTCGAGCCGCTGCGGGGGGATCCCGATCTCGGCCGAATAGATGAACCGGTTGTTCTTACCGGGGGCCTTTTGCAGGGCGACCTCTCCCGGCGGCATCTGCTGGGCGCCCCAGTAATCCCGCAGCGAGAAGCGAACGGTCTGCTGCTCCTTGCCCAACGGCTTGACCGCCTCAACGGTCACCTTGACGGCAACCGGATCGCCGGGCAGGAACAGATTCCCCACCGCGTCGGTGGCCAGCAGGATTCGCTCGACACGTCGCTCGATCGGCTGCATGATCAACGGCGAGGCCGACAAGTCATCGACCCAGAAGGAGCCGTAGGTCTTCTTCAACTCGATCCGAAACCTGGCTTGCGATGTCCCGTGCGGAAGCACGACCGGCGTGGACGCGACTTTCCAGTCCGCGTTGCCGAAGCCGATCCCGACGGGGATCGTTTCGATCGGCGTGCCGCCGCGGTCGAGCACCTCCAGGGCGACGCTCCCGTGATACGAGTTGTCCGGCGAGTGCAGCGCGGCCTTCCACGCGTAGCGGACTTGCCACGCTCCCGGACTCGCGCCAAAGGTCGGGCCGGTCGCGCGGGTTTCGTTCTGTAGCCCGTCGAGCGTCCGTTTCAGCAGCAGGGCCTTGCCCGTGTCGCCGTGGCCCGGGGCGTCGGTCCGCACGTCGCCGGTGGTCTGCCACTTTTCCCGGATCGTCTCGTCCGATTCAAATGCCTCGGTAAAGGCCGACGGCTTGACGATGGCTTCGACGGTGACGTCGGCCTGGATGTCGGCGAGGTACAGGTCGGGCTTCTTGCCCTGATGCGACTCGACGTTGAGCATCAATTCGATCAGCCGGACGGGGTCGTGCCATTGGCCGTCGTTGGCCCCGCCCCAGTGTTCGCCCCCGGCGACCTGCGTGGAAACGATCTCGACGGTCCGCCACTTGCCCTTGGAGTCCAGAGCGATATTCTTCTGCTGGTGGCACTGCCCGGTCCCGTCGACGAGCCGCAACGAGTAGGACCGGGTCGTTTCGGAACGCATCCGCATCCGGATGACCTTCATGGCCTGGATGTCCAGCCGCTCAAACGACTTGCGGACACCCACGTAGGCGCCGCCGGCGGTGAAGTCGGCATGGAGCCGCATGGCGTTTGTGCCGGCCTCCGGCTGGTCGCGAACCAGATCGAGGCCGCCCTTGGCGCCGGCGAATTCCTGCCCCAGATTGAAGCCCCAGTCGAGTTCTCCCTCGCGAAGCATCTCGTCGAGGTGAATCGTCTTCGCGACGGAGGTGGTCGTGCGGCTGCTGGGGTGGAACAACACATCGCTCACCAAGATCGTCCCCTGGGTGGTCTCCATCGCTCGCGAGGCCAGGATGGCCAGATTGGGAGAGGGCTGGTCCTGTTTCTCGTGTTTTTGGCGGTCCTTGGCGCCGTCCCATGTTTCATAACCGGTAACGATTTCCAGCGACGAGGCGGCCCCCATCTTCTTAAAGAAGTCGGCGACGGGCAGGACGATGTGCTGCCAACCGCCCTTGTCGTTGAGCTTGAGGTTGATCTGGTGGACCTGATCCGCGGCATCGGTAATCCGGATGGGCAGCCGCTTGGAACCGGCCGGAGAATTGACCCAGAAGGAGAGCGTGTCGAGCTTGGTCTTCGGCAGCGCGACCCAGGCCTGCACGTAGTTGCCACCGCCGGTGAAATCCCCGTGCAGACTAAGGACCGGCTTGCCGCGAAAGGGCTCCGCGGCCAGTTCCAGCTTACCCCGGGCGCCGGGAAACTCCGGCCCGTCGCCGAAGGCCCATCCGCCCCCGGGCTGCTTTGCGTCGATCAGCGAAACCGGATCCTGGCACAACGCCGTCGCGGCCAGCACCGGCAGTAGCAACACGGCTAGCATTCCTCTGAGCATGATCGGGTTCCGTAGTGGTTCGATTTTCGGGCTTTGCCTGGATGCCGGTCTGAATTCCGAACCGGCCAAGCACCGCAACGATTCTAGCCTGGACGGTCGCGGCCAACAAGTCAGCGGAGGGTGCGTCCGGACGTACCATGGACTCTCGTTTCACGACGGTGCGTCCAGACGCACGCTACGGACTATTCCTGTTGTGCGCCCGTCGTGGTAGACTATTCGAGGAGAGCACGAATCGGCTGATCCCCTTCGCAACAACGGGAATTCCGAACCATGAATACTGCTACGCTGATTCGGGAACTTGTCGTTACGCTTTGTCTCGTTGTGGCCGGGGTGCCGATGGCTTCGGCGGATAACCTGCCGCTGCCCCCGGGCCAGGAAAAGACGCCCGAGACGAGGACCCCCAGCGCGGACGAAGCCGCCCGGGTGTTGCAGCGCGACTGGCTGTTTCAGGCCACGGGCGAACCGCTGCTGGAAAGGGCGGGCAAGGAGATGGTTTGGACCCAAGCATTGGCCGCACGTTTGTCGCGGGGTCGTCAGGGGCCGGATCTGTCGGCCGAACTGCAAGCGCTGACGGTTCTGGAAAAACGCCTCGCGGAGTTGCGCGTTAGGCCGGCGCATCTTCGACCGGTCGGCCCTCGGGATACCAGATCCAACTCGGGATCGTATTGACCGTTTTGGCCGAGTTTACCGGGG
>JABMRP010000351.1 GCA_013202535.1 Planctomycetota bacterium | reverse complement strand
GCGTACTGCGATTGGCCGGACAGTCGCTTGAGTCTGCCCTCGGAAAGCATCTTCAGCCGTTCGCAGGTCGTGGCCAGGTACTCGACTGCCAGCCGGGCGTGGGCAGCTTCGTAGCTATCGGCCAACCCGGCGGAGAGGAGCCCCTGGTGGAACTTGCGGATGCGGGCGATCCGGCGCGGCAGCTCGTTGGTGCTGATGATTGGGAACTGCTCGCGGCTCCACGTCATCTTGCTCAGCTCCGGCACGTCCGGCAGCGCGGACCCGGCGGCCCGCTTCCGTGGCGCAAACGGCGCCGGCTCGGTCCCGCCCAGGACGATCTGGATCACCGCTTCCCGGGGTGTCTTGTCGTAAGGCAGCATGATCGATTTGTCATCGAACGACGACCACGGCTGCCCGTTGACCAGGACCGCCGTGACAGGGCCGCTTCCGGTGGTGGCCAGGTAGAGCCGCTTCTTTCCGAAGCGAATCGGGAAATGCTGCTCTAGCTGCGTGATGCCCGGCGGGACGTGCGGCAGGAGCACCAGCCCGTCGGCCCGGTACAGGTACTCGAACAGCCCGCGAATCATCGCCGCGGGGGGGCCGAAGCTGTCGTAGCACAGGTTGATCGGCTGGTTCGGCTGGTAGACGCGGGCACCGAAGTCGACCAGCGGATTGTCCAAGCGGAACTCGCCGGCGAACTTCATCAACTGCTGCATGGAGCGCCGGGCGTCGTCGAATTTTCCCAGCCGGTAGTAACCCATCACCATGCGGGCTTCACAGGTAGACCAGTGGCCGCCGTTGACCCAGGTGCCGAACTTCCACAGCCAGCCCGTCGGCGGCGTGTACATGTCGTCCAAGCCCGGGCAGTTGGTAATAATGAAGTCGTGCGGCCTGAGACCGGGGATCGAGGCGATCTTCCTGTAGATCTTTTCCGCTTGGCTATCGTCGGCCACACGAAAGCAGATCGCGTCGTGGTTCGCGACGGCCTCGAAGTAGCCGTGCTGCTCGGCGCCGTAGACACCGTGACGTGTGCCGTCCGGATCGAGGTACTTCACAAAGTAACCCTCGTCGGTGGTCAGCAGCGGGAGGCCCTTGCGGGCGAGATCGCGGCGGGTCGTGTAGAGCTTGACAGCATGGGCGTCGCCGGCCAGCTTCTCCAACTCGATCAACCGGTCCAGCGCGGCGATGTAGGTGATCGACAGTCCGGCCAGGTAGGACTTGCCGTAGGTGCCGTCGGGCTTCTTCCAGCCGGCGTAGCTTGGCGCCAGCAGATTGCCCGCCGGCCCGGCCAGAAAGAGGTTATTCTGGGGATCGCGCCGCGACTCGATGAAGTCGGCGCACCGCCGGAGCCTGGGCAGGTAACGGGCGATTGCCTGCTCATCACGACCGATCAACAGCAATTCGGCCTGCATCACGAGTCCCGCGGCGGTGAACTCGATACCCCAGTCATGCACGGCCACGTTGCCGTCGCCCTGTTTGGGGATGAACCAGTCGGGGCTGGCGGCGTCGCATAGTTGCCCGTCGGGGATGACCAACTCATGGCCGCCGTGTGTCCAGGTCCGCTTGCCATTGCCCATCTGGTCGAACCACAGATCCTGGGCGTTCTGGAGGAACGTGACCAGCGGCTCCTCCAGCATCGGCAGGCCGCAATAGGTGGGCCCGTAGCTGTTCTGGATCCACCACGCGCCCCAGGTAGGGCCTTCGACGAACCCGTTCCAGGCGGGCGTGTAGAGCATGGCAACGTTCTGAAACTCGGGGTCGGGCGAGAACATCCGCCGCGAGACGTCCAGCAGCCGAAGGTATTCCACGTCGCCCTGGCCCGAGTAGAATTTACCCTCGAACGTGTCCACCGCGCGTGCCCTGGCCGGAGCAAAGAAAGCGGCCGCTATCAAAAGCAGGATCGCCGCAACGCCTGCCGGGAGTCGAGATCTCGTCACATGACCGCGCATAGTGTCCTCCGAAGTCGAGCGGTGGTCGGCAACGCCTGGATCGTCTCGCAATAGCACGGCCGGTTTACCGCGTCTGCTGAGCTTTGTGTCGCGAGAGCCAATCCTACCGTTCCGGTTATCCATAGCATGCATGAAGTCTACAGTAGTCAACACGGCAAGGAAAGCAGAAGCCCGCGCCAGGCGTCCCGAGTCCCGAGTCCGAGGAATGGTTGCCCCCTGCCAATAACTCCGTCCCCCTTTGCTGCCAAGCACTTGCGTCGCTTACCGCGGAGACCGATGCCTGCCCATAATTGCCGATGGAGTCTCGGGGAAGGAGGGGCATGATCTGGTCGCTGTTGGCCGGAATTGTCGGCGCCGTCGGCGGCTATCTGGTGTGCGCCTACAAAAACCGCCTCCCGGCAAACCGGCTCCGTCGGTAAGATCGACGGACGCCGGCTTTGCAGCCGAGTCGATACCCGGACCGCCGTTCACAGACCCAACCGGCAGAGGGGGTTGACTACCGGAGCAGTGTGATTAGTGTAGGTGCATTAGGAATGTAAACACGCCTGCCACCACCCCCCGGCAGCCGGCGGCGAGTTCCAATGGACACATGCTCG
>JABMRP010000350.1 GCA_013202535.1 Planctomycetota bacterium | reverse complement strand
CGCGGATCGGCTCGCGACGGACCGGTAACCCGCCGTAAACGACGGGCCCAATACCGCCTTCGGCGGAAAGCTCGACCAAGCCCACCGGTAGCATCCCGTGGCACACAAGAGTTGTCGAGTAGGGCAATCCGTTCTTCGTTCTTTGTGTCCTTTGTGTCTTTGTGGTATCCCAATTGCCCGCCCGGTTGTACGGATTGGGTTTACCACAAAGACACCAAGGGCACGAAGGAAGGGAAGAGGGCGGGAAATGTTTAGATGATCCACTCCGCGGCGCACTCTCGCCGCGTCCATTTCCCTCGCGGCCTAAGGTTGGTGCGATGGACGGACGGGTTTCCCGTTTGGACGATGCCACTTTTGGGAATTGCGGTAGATCGAGACCTTTGCAGCACACTCGTTTAACGCCCAGCCGAAGGCGCCGGCTCTGGTGTTGGTGAAACGGTGAAAAGGCCGGTGCCTTCGGCTGGGCGTTAAACGAGTGACAAACCAAGAACAAAAAGGTGCCGCCGGGGTCGATCCGTGACGCCGGCGGCACCGTGTGGGGCAGGCGGAGACATGTTACTGTCTTGATCGCTTCCTTGCGCTCGACGGTGGCTGGGCCAACCGCTCCGTCGCTGCCGTTCTTATCTCAACAGGTCACGCTTGTCAAAAGATCATGCTTGTCAAAAGGTAACGATCAAGTCGCAGGCGGCCATGAACTGGCTGCTTCGGTCTCCGGCGTCGAAGGGCAGCGGCCCGCCCGCCGAGTTTGCCTCGTACCAGTCCCATCGCAGTTCCGGCCGCAGAACCCAATTGCGATGCGGTTTCCAGTTCACGCCGAGGCTCACCTCGTAGAAATCGCCCACGAAGGGTCCGGTATTGAGGTTGCCTTGTCCCAGCCCGGTGACGCGGGTACCATCGTCGTCGCGAAGGATCTCGAACCGCAGCGCGGCCGCCCAACACGAGTTGATCTTGTACTCGAAGTACTGGTTCAGGCCATACCATTCCGACGTGGCTACCGCGCTGCCGGCGCTTTGGCCGTAGTTGTGTTGGAGGATGTACTTCAGCCGATCGGTCAGTTGAAGGCTTCCGACGACGCTATACATAAGAACGACGTTTCCGGGCCCTTGTTCGCTGGAGCTCAACGCCACGGCGAGACTCTTGCGGCCGTCGCAACTCGTCCAATTCATGCTGCCGAGGAATCCCAGCGAGTCCAGCCCGTCGGTGTCGTCGAACTGGTCCAAGCCGCGATGGATTCCCAGGCTGAAGTTGAAGCGGTCGTTCACGTCGTACGTCAGCAGCGCGCCGGTGTGGGTCAAGGGCTCGGCGTACATGTAGGCGTACGAATGGGAGTAGAAGAAATTGCCCGGGGCGTTTGCCACTTCGTAGCCGATAGGGGTGAAGAAGTGTCCCATCCGCAGCGTGAACTTATTGTAGGCTACGTCGAAGTAGAACTGGGGCAGCGCGGCCTGGTAGAACGGCTCGGTCTGGTTCCAGTTGGCCTCCAGGCCGTCGTCCGCTTGGAGGTATCGACCGTCGGTACCGTAGGCGAAATCGACGCGGCCACCGATCGCCCAGCCACACCCGCCGTTATCGACGGCCTTCTCCAGGAAGAGCCAGAACTGATTCATCTGGTATTCGCCGTCGCGATCGTTGTACCCGACCACGCCGTTATACCGATCGGCCGGATTGTTGGACACCACGCTAACGCCCTGGTCGATCCAACCGCCGATTTCGATCCCGCGACAGTCGAGCGAGTCGGAGTCGAACAGTTTCCAGGGCTTGCCGCCACAAGGAGCGCAATGATCGAGCCCGCATTCAGCCGAATCGCATCCGGAGAGCCCACACCCGCCAAACAGGCCGCCGCGCCGCTTGCCTCCACGTCTCGCCAGGCCACATGCATCGCCGGCACACCCGGCACAACCACCGTGAATACACGCGTCGCAACCCTGGTGGGAACCGCCGTCGTAGGCCGGGTCAAATCGGGCGTCGCCCTGCGCTTCGCCGTTCGATTCGACCTCTTCTT
>JABMRP010000349.1 GCA_013202535.1 Planctomycetota bacterium | reverse complement strand
CTCCGTCGAAACGCGCGGCGCAGCAGTCGCAACCGGCCCCGCAAGAGCAGGCGCTTGCCGAGTTGCTCAAGACGGGGGCCTCGCTGTTGGGCAAGCTCGGCGAGGCGCTCGCCGCCGGCCCTGACCAGCCGAAAGAGAAAACCGCCGGCGGGGCGTCATCGCCGGTCGTCGTCGATCGCGACCCGAAGACGGGCCAAACCTACCTCAAGTTGCCTGTCCCCGAGCCGGAGACCGTGCGGAAGATCGTCCAACTGCTCGGCGGACTACTCAAGGGGGATTGAACGCTCATGCGTGGCAAAGCAAAATGGCTTTGGACGGTCGGGCTGGTGCTGCTGGTGGCGCTGCCCGTGCTGATCCACCGAGTTTACCTTCACGCGACCGCAAGGCCGCCAAGTCGGGCCACAAACTGGACCGCCACATCCGCGCCGTGATGGACATCGAGCAACGTCAGGTCACCCTCGACGACGACGCCAAGGGCAACGACGTCGAAGAGTTGCAGAAGATGCTCGATGAAGTCACCTCATTGCAGCAAGAGGGGTTGCGTAACTTCACCGCTCACGAGTTGAAAGCCGACCGCGGACCGCAATGCTTCATCGAGATGTGCCATGCCCTGAGCGCCAAGATCAACTCGAAGCTTTCCCGCCAGCAGACCAACCGGCTAATCCAGGAGTTGGTCCGCGCGATCGAAGGCAAATCACCCGGCGACGAAACACCCGGCGCAAGCCCTTAGGGTGTTTCTCGAAAAGTCCCCGTTGCTCCAAAAGAATGTCACGAGCCGGCGCGGTCTCCGCTTTCCATGGTATCATCCTACGGAACCGCGGGGCTCAGTTATCGGCACCCGTTTGTGGCGGGGCGAAAGCCTCTACGGCGTCGGCGGATTGGGAGAGCAGCAGATCGCCGGCGCCGACGAGGTTGCCCGGCGGGGTCTTCATGGCAATCCGCTTTGCGATGCGGCCGTCCGTCACGTCGAACTTCACGATTTCCGACGACGTGGTGGGCAAGTAGTAGAACCGGCCGGCCAGAAATCCTCGTCCACTGGGCCGAGACCCCTCGGGTAATTCAACCCACATCTCCCGCCATGCAGGCTTGCCCGTGGTCAGACTATAGGCCGACATCCCGCGGGTTCCCACGACAACCACCGTATCGTCATGCACACAGGCGATGAAGAGCAGGCCGTCGTCAGGCCACTGCCAAAGGAGTTGCCCGCTGCGAAGTTCGAGGCAATACAGATCGTCGGACTCGACCGGCGCCAGCAAGAGGCGGCCCGAGGCGATCGTGGCCGAAGCGTCGACCGGGCTGCTTTGCCCGATTCCGGCTCGGCCGCGAAGGGCCTGGATGCCGGCCATCCGCCATTGGCGGGCTCGGCCGCGATCGGCTGTCACGGGGTACTCGCGGCCCCAAAGGATCGATCGGGTGAGCGGGTCCACCGCGACAACGGCCCCGGCCGACGTCGGGCAAACGAGGACACCCTCGGCCAGCGACGGGGTCGCGCCGGCCAGCCGTCGCATGGGGTCGCCCAGGATGCTCTGCCCGGGCAGGGCCAACGGCAACGACCAGAGCAATCGCCCGGTGCGCGCGTCGAGCGTGCAGAGGGAAATCTCTCCTTCCATTTCGGCCAAGATGTAAAGCCGGCCTTCGTGCGATAGAGGCGGTCCGAGGAAGAACGCGCCGGCCAATTGCGGCTCGTCTTCGCCGCTGGCGTTGCCCACCGACCACGCCAACGTGCCCTCCCGGCGGAGCACAAGCGCCAGGAGCCGGTTGTAGGAATTGGGTTTGGCGGGGGCGACGATGCGCCGGCCACCGCCCCCCATGACGATCAGCGGCATAGACGCCCCGCGCACCGAACCAAGCCCGTCGAGCAGAAACACATGGCGCCCGTCGCTGCTGATCTGCCCGTAGGCCGCATCCTCGTAGCTTCGCTCCAAGATGCCCGACGCGGCGCGCGAAGCGGCCGGTGTCGACGACTTCTCCTCTTCCGGTGAGGTGTCATCTGAATCGCCTCCCCGCGGATACTCCCAGACCTGACGACCGCTGGCGGTGTCGACGGCCACCAAACATTTCGGTGTCCTGGCCAGCACCAAATCGCCGACGATCAGCGGATGTGCCGCGGGAAGACGCGCGGCAAGGAAAGCCTCGGAGCCGGAACTTGTCGAACGGTCGGAATCGGCCACGCGCCACAGCGGCTCGACCGTATCGTGCCAGATGGTATGGTCGCAGGCGGTCGCCGCGTTGCGAGCCGAGTCGCCGCGAAACATGAGCCAGTCACGCCCGGTCGCCATCGGCGGGTCGGCCGACTCGGCCCCAATGGCATGGCTGAGCAGGTCGATGATCCGCGCCGGATCATCCGCGCACGTTAGTTCTTCGTCGCCGATACGAAACTTGACCCGGGGACCAAACGACTTGAGCTGCCGCACCACGTCTCGGGCACGGTCCGCATGGCCCGCGGTGAGCCAGGCGACGGCCGTGGCAAGGGAAAGCTCGGGCTCATGCTCCCGGGCGGAGGGCCGATAGCGGGCAAGGCGCGCGAGCCAAACCAACGATTCCCAAGGTTTCCCACGGTCCAGGCCGTCGTAGCCCAACAGCAGCGCCGCGTCGGCCCCCGCCTTGGTGCCGAGGTAGCCGTCGGCCACGGCGGCCAGCGCCGCACGGTCGCGATCTTCGATCGCCCGGTCGAGCAGTCGCTGCGCCTTCTCTCCGCATACGGCCCGGTAACACGCGATCCCCCTGGGCGGGAACGACAACAGCAGGGCCAGGGCCTCGGCTTGGATCGGACGTTGCACGGGGGAAGAGGCCGAGGCCGGAACAAAACCGTCCAGGCCGTCACTGCCGTCCGGGCCGACACTGCCGAGCAGGCCCTCCAGATGGATCGCCGCATCGGTGAAACGCTCGTGTTCGGCCGCCTTGCGCGCGACGGCAAGACGCCGCCGCAACTCGTACGGGGCCAGCGGAAGCACTTCCGCCGCGGCCCGATGCGCGCCGGCCAAGAGGCCAAGAAAGCAGGCGACCCTCATCATTGCGATCCACGGCAGTCGACAATCGGCAGTCATTGATAGGTGTCCTCGCCCCGGCGATTTCTACTCGGTGGGGCTACTCCTTCTTCTCCGCCGCGTCTTCGGTCTTGCCCTCGGGCTGCTCGGCGTCTTTGGCTTCCTTGGCCGACTCGTCGATCGCTTTCTGTAGACGTTTTTCCAGTTCGGCCAATTGATCCTTCATCTCGCCGACTTCCGTCTTGAGTTGTTGCCGCGACTCGGGCGATGCCTTGCCGATGGCGTCGTCGTTGGTGAGATTCTTCAGGTGCGTCCCCCAAGCGGAAAGAATCTTCGCCGCCGTGTCGACCGAGTTCGCGCGGCGCGGCAGAGCGAAGCCGGGTACGGGCATCGCCGGCCTGGCGATACGGATCGGCATGTTGCCGCCGACGATCTGAAACTGTACGTTGAAGCCGCCCTGGTTTTGGGAGTATTGCTTGTAGAGTTTGTGGGCCTCGGGATGTTTCTTCTTCAGTTCATCGGCGTTCTTCGCCTCGTACTTCTCCGTCGACTTCTTGCCGTTTTTCGTCGTGGTGATTTCCATCTTGATGCCCTTGGCCGGATCGTCGACGATCTTCACCTTCCGGTCACCCTCGTCGGCCTCGATCTCCTTCACGCCGTTGATGTTCTTCATGCTCACCCGTCTGCCGCCCGCCATGCCGGCAACGTTGATCTGGATCTGTCCCGGCCCAATGACGCCGGCGGGATTCCGCACCTTTTCTTCCGTGGCCTTCAGGGCGTCTTGGGCTCGCCGGGCAGCCGAGGCCCGGTCGCTCTTAGCAACCTTTTTCAACGCCTCTCGGGCCGCCGCCTTGGTCGGATCATCTTTCGATTCACAGAACCCCTTGAGGACATCGATCGACCGGACGATCGCTTCGAGGCTCTCGCCCGTGGCCGCTTCGGTGAGGGCCACGATGGCGGGCTTGCCGACGGCGGTCAACTGCCGGCTGGCGTCCTGCCGTTGGGCAAACTTGTCGGAGTCGAGTTTCTTGACCAGCGTCGCGATCCGCTCCGCCGACACCTCCGACGAACCGGCCGCCTCGCCAGGTTTGGCCTCGGGCGTATCGTCCGCCGCATCGACCGGCACGAAGCCGAGAAGCAAGAGGATCACGACCGAGGAAAAAACACATTTCCAGATCGACATGGCAGGGACCTCCAGAGAGTGATTCGGTTTTCGACTCGACCCGCGGATACGACAATCCACCATAACGGTTGCCGCCGCCCGGCCGATCTTGCAGGTTTTCCCAGTCGCCCCCCACCAGAGGGCGGCACGCACTCCAGAATAGCCCAGATGGGCTTGGCGTTCAAGTCCTTTGGCTCATCCCACCAGTGCGTACCAGGCTCGATGGAAGGCCAGGGTTTTGAGATTGAGGGCTCATCCGTCTGAAGCGTACCTGGTTTCCGCTGCCGAGAAGTACCGGCTATCGCCGGTACGCTTCACCATGCACCATCGCCCTGCGGACTGGCGCCACCCCCTGCCCTGCCCTCTTAGAAGGTTCCGCCCGTGTGGTCTTGGTACTCATGGCGAAGGCGGCGGAGTTCGTCTTTGAGTTCGGCGACGAGGGGTTGGCTGGCGGGATCGTTGTACAAGCTGGTCCGTTCGTCGGGATCTGTCTGCAAGTCGAACAGCTCCCACTCGCCGAGTTGATAGTAGTAGATCAGCTTGTAACGCTCGGTGCGCACGCCGTAGTGGCGGGCTACGCTGTGCGGGCCGGGGAACTCGTGATAGTGGTAGTAGATCGAGGTTCGCCACCGCGATGGCTTTTCGTCTCCCAACAGCCCGACAAGGCTGCGACCCTGCATCAACTCGGGCACGTCGACGCCGCCCATGTCGAGAAAGGTGGGCGCGAAATCGAGGTTCTGCACGAGTTGCCCGATTCGCGTACCCGGCTCGATCACCCCCGGCCAAGCCACGACCAGCGGCATCCGCAACGACTCTTCGTACATCCATCGCTTGTCGTACCAGCCGTGATCGCCCAGGAAGACGCCCTGATCGGAACTGTAAACCACCACGGTGTTGGCCGACAGACCCGTTTCGTCGAGATACTCCAGCATCCGCCCGAGGTTGTCGTCGACCGAGGCGATACAACGCAGGTAGTCCTTGATATAGCGCTGATAGCGCCAGCGAACCAACTCGCGGCCGGACAGATTCGCGCGGCGATAGGCTTCGTTTTTCGCGCCGTAGGCGGCGTCCCAGGTTTCTCGTTGCTGGGGGTTGAGCCGCCCGTACGTCGCGTCCCACATCCGCGCGTCGGCGTGATTGCCGGGGGCCGGCGGGCTGATCTTCAGGTCGTAAGCGTCGAACATGTGGTGGGCCAGGGTCATCGCCTGGCGCCGGGCGGCACTGCCCCGGCCCGAGTAGTCGTCCAGCAAGGTCTTCGGCTCGGGAATATCGACGCCGTCGTACATGTTCAGATGGCGCGGCCCGGGCATCCAGTTTCGATGCGGCGCCTCGTGCTGGCACATCAGCAAAAACGGCTTGTCGCGGTCGCGCTTCTTATCGAGCCACTCCAATGCCAGATTGGTGGTGATGTCGGTCACGTAGCCGGTATATTTTCGCGTTCCCTCGGGCGTGCGGAAGACTGGATTGTAGTAGTCGCCCTGGCCGGGGAGGATTTCCCAATGGTCGAACCCCACGGGATCCGCCTTGAGATGCCACTTGCCGATCACCGCCGTTTCGTACCCGGCTTCCCGCAACAGCTTGGTGAACGTCGGCTGCTTGGTGTCGAACCGCTGGCGATTGTCGAGCACGCCGTTGATGTGGCTATGCACGCCGGTCAACACGACCGCCCGACTGGGCGCGCAGATCGAGTTGGTGCAGAAGCAATTCTCGAACACCGCGCCGCGCTCGGCCAGCCGGTCGATGTGGGGCGTCTTGTTGATCTTCGAGTCGTAGGCCCCGATGGCGTGCGGGGCGTGATCGTCGGTGAAGATGAAGAGGATGTTCGGTCGCGACGACGGCTCGGCGGCTTCGCCTCGAGCGGCCGAGAGGAAAGAGCCGAGCACCACGGCCAGGCAGCACGACCGGACCGCACCGCGCCATACACCAGCGACAACCGGTTTGGCGAGAAGAGCCATTCACGGAATCTCCGGGCGAGAAGGGTAAGCGACGAGTACGTCGCCCGAGGAATTATACAATACTACGCAACATTCGGAACCGGCGGCACGGGGCAACCGAGCACGGCAGCCACCACGCGCAGTAGTTCGCCTTCCTTGGGTGTCACTTCCCGGTCGGCGGCAATACATGCGACACAGGCGCCGAGGATCTGCTTCTTCACTTTGGGTGCCGCTTGGGCCAGTGTCTCCAGCGCGCCGTCGAGAGCCTTCAGCGTGCATTGGTCCTTCGGGAGCAGGGCGGCCGATTGTCCCACTTCGGTCATCCCCGCTTCCAGTGCCCGCCGGGCTTCCTCCTCGGTTTGATGCCCCACCCGTGCCAGGAGCGAGAGGACCAGCGTCACCGGTTCGACCACGCCCGCGGCATGGCGGTAGCGGATCGATACGGGTTTGGCCCGGCCGAAGTGGCGGTCGAGATCGCCAAAGAGCATCGTGCGGACAACGTACTCGAAAAGATCGATCTTCTCGTCGGCCTCGACCAGCGCCGTCACGTTGCAGCGGAACGTATCGTACTGCGCGGGCGAAAGCTCCTTCAGCGCCGGGAAGCTCATTTCCACCAGCGGTACCCGGGCCTCCTCGGCCAGTCCGGCGACCAGCGGCGCCACGCGCAGCGTTTCCTTGTACGAGACTTCCTCGGCCCGCTGCTTCAGTACATCGAGTTGCTTCTGGCGGATCGATTCCTGGCGATCGAGCAACAAGGCGTAAACGACCGCCCGGGCGCCGTACGGTTCGTGTACCGCGGTGGTCACCGGCTCGGGCATCGACTCGATCAATGCGGCCGCATAGAGCAACTGTTCCATGCCGGGCACGCCGATCTGGCCGAACACGCCGGCCGGATCCACCGGCGAGCGTCCGCCGGGCATACCGGCGCCGGCCAGTACTTGCACCGGCTTGCCCTTTTTCTGTTTGCCCTTCGTCTTACTACGGGAGACCGGTTTACGGGCTCCCAACGGCTTGACCTTGGGAAACTTCCCGTTGAACTGGGGGTCGATGCGCTTGACCCGCTCGGCCAGCGGCGGATGCGTGGAAAGCGCGCCCGAAGCGAGGCTGCCGAAGGCGTTGCCGAAGAACATGTGGCTGACTTCTTCGGCGTGGGGATCTTCGATCTTCGAGGTTTCCTTGCGGCCGCCGATCTTCTTCAGCGCCCCGGCGATCCCCTCGGGCAGCCGGGTAAACTGCACGGCCGAGGCATCGGCCAGGTATTCTCGCTGCCGCGAAACGGCGCTCTTGATCAGTTTGCCGAAGAGCAGGCCGATGCTGCCGATGATCAGCAACCCCACGCCGACGGCCAAGATCAGAAACGCGCCGCCCCCGTCATTCTTACTCGATCGGCGGCCACCGGAGAATTGCATCGAACGGATCGCGAACCAGCCGATGATGGCGATGATGAGAATGCCGTGCAGGACGCCCATCAGCCGCAGGTTCATCCGCATGTCGCCGTTTGTGATGTGGCTGAATTCGTGCGCCATGACCCCCTGCAATTCGTCGCGGGTGAGGTAGTCGAGGCTGCCCTTGGAGACGCCGATCACCGCATCGCCGGGCGAGTTGCCGGCGGCAAAGGCGTTGATGCTCGCCTCCTTGTCCATCACGTAGACCGGCGGCACGGGCGTGCCGGAAGCCAGGGCCATTTCCTCGACCACGTTCAGAAGCCGGCGCTCGGCCAGATCATTCGTCTGCCGGTTGAGCCGCCGGCCGCCCAGCATCAGGGCGACCGCCTCTCCGCCGGCCGATAGCTGCGAGATCTTGTAGAGGCTCCCCAGGCTAATCACGCCGATCGTCCCCAGTCCGACCATGATAAACAGCCCCGGCTGGAAGGGATTTTCTTCGTATGGATTGGGGGCCGACGGATTGTCCGGATCGCCGCCGACAAACACCATGGCGATCAGAGCAACGAAGTAGACGGCCAGCACAATGGCCACCACGGCCGCAATGAAGTAGGCGATCAGCCATCCCGTCTTCCGCCGGGCCACGTCCTGCTGTTCAAAGAAATCCATGATGGCCGCCTAACTCGGGAAGAAACAACCGTTCACTAAAACGACACCTTCGGCGCCTCGCGCTCGAGCTCCGATTCGACCTCGAACAGATCGGCCGGGCCGAAATTGAACATGCCCGCGAATACCACCGAGGGGAATACCTCCCGAGACGTATTGTAGCGGGTCACGGCGTCGTTGTACGCCTGTCGGGAGAAAGCCACCTTGTTCTCCGTCGAGGAGAGTTCCTCCTGCAACGACATCATGTTCTCGTTGGCCTTGAGATCGGGATAACTTTCCGAAAGGGCAAACATCCGGCCCAGCGCGCCGGTCAGTTGGCCTTCGGCGCTTCCCAGCGATTTCATCGCCTTGGGATCGCCCGGATTGGCCGCCGCCGCCTGACCGGCCGAGGCCGCCTGGTTTCGGGCCTGGATGACCGCTTCGAGCGTTTCCTTCTCGTGCTTCATGTAGCCCTTGGCAATCTCCACAAGGTTGGGGATCAGGTCGTAGCGACGTTTCAGTTGGACGTCGATCTGCGCAAACGCGTTTTTATAGCGGTTGCGCAGCATGACCAGCTTGTTGTAGATGCCAATGGCGATAATGCCCAACAGGACCGCCAGGCCCCCGAGAACGATCAGTGTGATTACCGCGCCACCCATAACAGGTCCCTCGCTGGAGTTGACGTTGCAGCGGCCCGCCTCGCCCCGGAGCGTGAAGAAACCGTCTGCCATAGGACGGGAAATGCGTGTTTCCGACAGTACCGGAAGCACGCCGGTATTTATAGTCGATTGGGGCCGACAAATCAAGCTCTTCGTGGGGTGGGACCAGGAGCGAAGCGACGCCGGCCCACCATCAGGCTTGCCTCCCTGGGCACAACACCTTTAGAATAACAGGCATCGCGGCATGAATCGGTTTCATGCGGAGCCCTAAGCTCCGATAGCAAACGACGAACGCCCGCGTTAAGGAAACACAGAAAATGACCGTGCGCATTGGCCTGATCGGATCGCAATTCATTAGCTCCATTCATGCACGCGCGCTGCGACGTTGCTCCGGAGCCGAACTCGCCGCGGTGGCATCGCCGACGCCCGGGCATGCCGAGAAGTTTGCGCGGGAGCACGAAATTCCGCGCCACTTCACCGACTATCGGCAGATGCTGCAAGAAGGCCTGGACATGGTCGTCATCGGTGCTCCGAATGATCTGCATTGCCAGATGACCGAAGATGCGGCCGCATCCGGCGTTCACGTCGTGGTCGAGAAGCCGATGTGCCTGAATCTGGCCCAAGCCGATCGAATGATCGACGCCTGCCGGCGGGCGAACGTCAAGTTGATGTATGCCGAAGAGTTGTGCTTCGCACCGAAGTACGTGCGGCTGAAGCGGCTACTCGACGAGGGAGCACTCGGGGTCCCCACGCTCTTGAAGCAGTCGGAGAAGCACGACGGCCCCCATGCGGCTCACTTCTGGGACGTCGATCGTTCCGGTGGCGGAGT
>JABMRP010000348.1 GCA_013202535.1 Planctomycetota bacterium | reverse complement strand
CTCCCCACGTTTCTTGCGCGACTGGTCCCAGGGCGGGGCCTACGTCCACAATCTCGCGACGGGTGACGTCGAAATCAGGCCCCAGGGTCGCAAAACACCTTTTCACAAACCACACTCGACCGAAGTGGCGGGGCTTCAGAATATTCCGGGCGGTGACGACCGGTTTTACAGCAACATCTTCATCGGCCGTCAGGGCCTGTTGTCCGCGTACGATAGGTTCGGCGACTCAATCCACGCCGAGGGCAATGTCTTTCTCATGGGGGCCAAGCCGTCGAAGCAGGAGCCCCATCCGCTCGATCAGCCGAAGTTCAATCCCGGCGTTGCATTGGTGGAAAAGCCCGATGGCGTGTATCTGCGGATCACGCTCGACGAATCATGGGCCGAGCGTCGGCGACCATTGGTCACCACCGAATTGCTCGGCAAGGCGAAGATCCCTCAGGTGCCCTATGAACAGCCCGACGGCTCGCCTTACCGCATCGATACCGATTACTTCGGCAACAAGCGAAACGCCGCCAACCCTTTCCCGGGCCCCTTTGAGCTGCCCGAGGGCAATAAGGAAATGCTGAAGGTCTGGCCCGTGGCCCCGTAGCGATAAGCCGGCTGCCGCGTGCCGAAATGACATCGGCGCCTTACCGTTCCAAAACCGACTGACGAGGAGATCTCTTGTGAGAGGATTGTCCGACGACCTGCCGCTCGCGCGAGGCAGCATGGTTTATCTGACGCGTGTCGTGCTTGTGGCCACGCTAGGCGGCTTGTTGTTCGGCTACGACACGGCGGTGATCGCCGGTGCCATCGGGTTCCTGCAGACGCACTTTGAACTGACCGCGGCGATGAAGGGCTGGGCGGCGTCCAGCGCTTTGGCTGGTTGCGTGCTGGGCGTAGTGCTTGCCGGGCCGATCAGTGACCGGTTTGGGCGACGCAAGACACTCATTCTCGCGGCGATCATGTTTCTCCTGTCCGCCCTGGGAACGGCGTTGCCTTACCAGGCGAGCGAGTTGCTACGCCCGCTGGCCGAACTGATTCGTCCATGGGGAGGCGCCGGAACCTGGATTGCCGACAACTGCCTCAGCCCCTTCGGCATGTTTGTCATTTTGCGTTTGATCGGCGGGGTGGGCGTCGGCGCCGCGTCGATGACCAGCCCGATGTACATCGCCGAGATCAGCCCCGCTCGCATTCGTGGACGGATGGTCAGCGTCAACCAACTGGCGATCGTCTCCGGGATGCTCGTGGTCTATTTCGTCAACTATTTCATCGCCGCGCACGGCGAAGCGGCGGACCAGGCGGCGGGCGTGACCGTCGCCGCCGAGGGTTGGAACGTGCTTTACGGCTGGCGATGGATGTTCGGCTCCGAGGCCTTGCCCGCCGTGGCCCTGTTGTTGCTGCTGTTTTTCATCCCGGAGAGCCCTCGCTGGCTGGCGGAAAAAGGTCACGTTGAAAAGGCCCGACACATTCTCACGCGCGTGGACGGACCCGCCCACGCCGAAGGCGAACTGAACGAAATCCAGACCGCCCTGGCCCGGGAGCCGGCGACCTTGCGCGAGATCGTTGTGCCGGGCCTGCGCGTGGCGCTGCTGATCGGCGTGGTGCTGGCCGTTCTTCAGCAGGTCACCGGCATCAACGTCATGCTGTATTATGGTCCGGAGATCTTCAAGAACGCCGGACAGTCGATCGACACTTCGTTGGTCTGGACCATTGCCATGGGGGGATGCATGGTGCTGTTCACCTGCGTGGCGATCTGGACCGTCGATAAACTGGGACGTAAACCGCTCATGATCGCCGGCGCCACGGGGATGGGCCTGTGCCTGATCGCGTCGGGGTTGGCGTTCTTCGTCGATAAGACCGGCTTGAGTCTGCTGATCTTCATCCTTGGCTACATCGCCTTCTTCTCACTTTCAGTCGGACCAGTCACGTGGGTGATCCTCTCGGAGATCTTTCCCACGAAGATCCGGGGCCGGGCAATGGCCGTCGCTACCCTCAGCCTGTGGACCGTCAACTTCATCGTCAGCCAGACGTTCCCGATGTTGGATGAAAACCCGTGGCTACTCGAGAAGTTCAACCACGGCTTCCCGTTCTTCGTGTACGGCGGATTCTGTGTCGTACTGGTGGTCTTCATGATCTGGGCGGTTCCCGAGACGAAAGGCAAGACGCTCGAAGAGATCGAACAGCGTTGGTGTAAGCGGCCGACGGAGTGGAGAAGCGGGACGTGAGACAGTTGTCCCTCCCAAAAACTCCGTCCGCCTTGCCTTACAATGACTGCGATCACCCCGTACGCAACCCTCTTCAAACGATTCTCTTTGGAACGAGATCCGGAAGTGACAACAGAGAAAGGACTTAGCGATTCCCGTCTCTTTCGGTCGGGCCGGCGCTGAAGCATGCGCTTACGATCGTCCGCTACGCGACCGACCGGCGGTGGGTTCGTCATACCTCCGGTGGCTGAATGCCTCCTCGAAGGACCGCTTCCCGTGCCTCTCCAGCCTGTTGCACGTCACGGCAATTTTCGCTAAGATGCCGACAGCGATCCCCCCCCCTGTAATCTCGATTGAACATCGAGGTTTTCCCATGGCACGCCCCACACTCCATTCCATTACGTGGTCCGATGGGTGGAAGGAAGACTGTGTCGGCTTCATTCCCGAGGAGATGGCGCCATGTTTCCCATTGCAGCTTGAAGACAGCGAGCTTCGTTGCTGGGTGAGCTACCCGGACAAAAGGAGCGGGAAAGCCAAACGCAAAAAGAACGGGAAATCTAGCCGCCGGAAACCCAAGCTGTGGGCAGTGTTGATCATTGAAGAAGTGCGGCAAGCAGACCCCTTCGCATTCGAGGTTGCCCTGAGAAGGATATACAAGAAGGGAGACCGCGTCTTCAGAGTGTGGGTGAAAAACGACCCAAACGACCAATCTGATGACGCCAATGTGTTCAGTTTCATCTCTCCCCAGCCGGAGCAACTCGACTCGCTAGAGCAACACCTGATCGATATGGCTGCCAAGCGGGTGTATTACGCCATTGCGGATACGTGGCCGTTGTGCCAAAATCAAGACTCGACCGAGATGCCGAGCAGCGCCAGGCCCGGAAGGAGCGTGAAGTGAGGCACCTCGGGTGCTCCAAGTGTGAACGTGGTCGAGGCGGCGATCGGCAGGATGGCCCAGTTCACGCGATGGTCTTCACGGGGGCGCTAACCGCCAGGAAGGGTGCCCGGGGGCGATCGCCTGCTTCGACTTGCGATCTGAACGCGAGCCAGCTAAGATCGAACGTTGGTAGGTGGCCAAGTTTGCTGGTTCTGAATCAAACAAGGTGGTATTGAAATGTCCCTCCGCGCCGCTTCACGGATTGCAGGAATGATTCTCCTGTCGTTCTCTGTCCATAACTCATACGCGGAAGAACCGCCTCGGGAGCCTGCCAAGCCGTCGGTTCAATTCGCGGCGAACGGTTTCTTCCGCATTGGCGAGATGGCTCGAGCGGCCGCCGATCTACGCAGTGCCTGCGAAGCACTCGAACGTTTTGCAAACTCGCCGAATGGTCTGGTTGAAAGCGTTGCCAAATCGCTGGCCCGCATGAGCAGCGAGTTCGATCCGTTTGGCTACAAGACGGCGTTTCGCACAGTCGGCCGGCAGGCCGAAATGATTCAACAGCAGCGCAAGATCATCCGAGCCTTGCAGGAACGGGAAATCGAACGGTTACGGAGCGAGAATAGAGACTTGAAAAGAGAGCTTCAGGAGTTGCGGCAACGCAAAAGATCGCGTAACGGCGATTCTGAGTGATGATCAATCCAGGTTCAGAACGACCACGGGGCATGGCCATGGACGATTCCCGTCCGGCTCATGGAGTCCTCGGTATCGACCAGCGCAACTCGACAGGAATCGGCGACGCGATCATCCTGGAAATGGGAGATGAACCGAAAAGTCGCCGCTTTCCTCCCGGGGCCTTGATTTCATCGCGTCGTTGTTCCATACTCTCCGGATCGAATCAGAGCTTCGCGGACTTGCCGTCTTGAGTTGGCGTTTGCGGCCGAGGCGACGGCAAAGCATCCCGTCTGGCGACCAAGGCAGGGAGGAACCCTGTATGGCGGATTCAACCTCACCGACGGCGGCACGTTGCCCGAGATGCGAGGCGGAGTTGCGCGAGGGCGCCGTGCTCTGTGCGGTGTGCGGGTATCACCTCAAGGATCTCAACGCGGCTTCGTCGGATCCGTATGCCGGCCGAGCGCGGCCGCGGAAGCGGCGTCGATCGCAGTCACCTACGCCCTCTGCAAACGCTTCTCCTCTGGTCTTGCTGAGGTCTCTGTTTACGACCGATGGTAGAATATCGCGGTCGCAATGGTGGACGGTTGAGTTGGTGTGGTTAGGTGTGTGCGTGGCACTCGGTGGCTTGATGGAACTCGCATTCATTATCGAGGTGATGGCCGTTATCTTCTTCTGGGGCGGCGGCGGCTTGGCCTTCATCGCGCAGATCAAACGCTGGCACGACAGGGGCAAGCCTGGGAATTGGTGCCTCATCAGCTTCATCCCCGTCATTGGTTGGCTGTGGGTCGTGATTGAGCTCGGATTCCTGCGTGGCACCGAGGGACCCAACGGATACGGGAACGATCCGACGGCTTCGTCGCGCGCCCGGTAGTCCGTTTCTTGGGTACCACCCGAGGCATGACGGAAGTGTCCGAGGTGGATCTGGCGCTCATCTCCCCCTCTTGGTTGACCCGACCGGGGGGGATGTGTACAGTTCAGGGGTTGTACGGAAACCCATTTTGTTGCTCTGACCATCGAACTCATGACAGATCGCTCACGACCGTTGCGGCGCGTTGCGACATGGCTCGTTGCCGTGGCCGTGCTTTGGTGCGCATCGGGAAACCAGGCGATGTCGCAGTCGAAAAACCCCTATTCGCGACGAATGAAGATGCCCGCGCTGCCCGAGGGGCTCACGTGGGTGAATACGGATCGGCCCTTGAAGCTGGAAGAGCTCAAGGGCAAGTTCGTGCTGATCGACTTCTGGACCTACTGCTGTATCAACTGCATGCACATCCTGCCGGAGTTGAAGAAGCTCGAACACGCCTATCCGAACGAACTGGTCGTCATCGGTGTCCACTCGCCCAAGTTCGATACGGAAGAGGATACCGACAACCTCACCGAAGCCGTGCTGCGATACAAGATCGAGCACCCCGTGGTCAACGACACGGGCCATGTGATATGGCGGCGGTTTGGCGTTCGCGCATGGCCGACGTTGCTGTTGATCGATCCCGAAGGATACGCAGTCTGGGGGAAAAGCGGCGAGGCCACTTTCGAGCAGATCGACGAAGCGATCAAACTGGGGCTGCCCTACTACGACGGCCGCAAGTTGCTCGACCGAACCCCCATGCGATTTGCCCGGGAAAAGGCCCCCGAGACGGATTCGCCCTTGCGGTTTCCCGGGAAGGTGTTGGCCGACGGAGCGAGCGGGCGGCTGTTCATCGCCGATACGAATCACAACCGGGTCGTGGTGACCGATCTGGAGGGCAAGCTGTTGGAGGTCGTGGGATCGGGAGCCACGGGACGCGACGACGGTGATTTCGCCACCGCCCGATTCAACCAACCGCAGGGCATGGCGCTGGACGGGCAGATTCTCTACGTGGCCGATACCGAGAATCATCTTCTGCGTAAAGTCGACTTCGCCACCCGAACGG
>JABMRP010000347.1 GCA_013202535.1 Planctomycetota bacterium | reverse complement strand
GTATCCTAAGGGCTTTCCGTCCTGACCGAATCCCGGCCAAACGCGCTGTCCAAGATACCACGTCTGCAAATCGCGCTCCATAATACCCCCCGCCAAGTTGGACGGAGCCACCTCCTCTCCTTCCCCGCCGGCACAAGGCCGGCGTGATGGCGGCCGCTTAGGATCGTGCGAGAGATAAGTGTCGGGTCTGTTTCGGGTGCCCACTGGTTTCATGCGACAAATAGCGTCGGATTGCGGCACTGGTTTTGACAGCGGTGGCTGGGGCTGCTACATTTGCCGTCATCGAAGGCGACGACAATCCGCCGTCGCTTCGCCAAGTATCGAGAAGGAGCGATTCGTAATGAGAAGTACCCCCACCTTCGTGGTGTTCTTATCCGTTCTCCTCCCGTCGGTCGGCACGGTCGCCGTTGCGCCTTGCGGTGCCGCCGAGGTGGTCGAGGCGGCTGCCAAGGAGGAAATCGTCAAGGACTGGATGCTGCAGGATCACGGCCCGGACGTCGGTCCCTGCTTCACCCGCGGCGAAAACGCCGACATCGAGACGAAGATGTTGGAAAGGGTTTTCGCCGAGCTTGGCGGTTCCGCCGATGCGCTGCGGGCGAAGATGGAGGGGCTGGTGAAATCGAAGAAGCCGGGAAACGATCCGGCCTGGAAAGCGCTTTACGTCGCCGCGTGTGAAGAGCGACGTCACCAACGTCTGGCATCGCTGCGCGACGCCACGGAGCGGATCGTCTTCGCCAAGCACTACAATCTGGGCGGTTCGCATTACGCCTACACCGAAGGCCTCTCCGACGCGCAAGCCGAGCGCCATTTCAAGCCCGGCACGGCCTTGTGCGTTCTCGAAATGACCGACGACTACGGCGAAGTCCGCACCCTGATCCGCGACGAGAAGGGCGTGATCCGCGATCCCGACGTCTCGTTCGACGCCAAGCGAATCCTCTTCAGTTGGAAGAAGTCGGATCGCGAGGACGACTACCATCTGTACGAGATGGACGTGGCCAGCGAAGAGGTCCGCCAGTTGACTGAAGGTCTGGGGCACGCCGATTACGAGGGCATTTACCTGCCCAACGACGATATTCTCTTCAACTCCACCCGCTGCGTACAGATCGTCGATTGTTGGTGGACGGAGGTGAGCAACCTCTACACTTGCGACAAGGACGGGAAGTACATGCGCCGGCTCAGCTTCGACCAGGTGCATACCAATTATCCGCAGTTGCTCAACGACGGCCGCGTGATCTACACGCGTTGGGACTACAACGATCGGGGCCAGTTGTATCCGCAACCGCTGTTCGTGATGAATCCCGACGGTACGAGCCAGACCGAGTACTACGGGAACAACTCCTGGTTCCCCACGACAATTGCCCACGCGCGAGCCATCCCCGGTTCAAATAACGTCCTGGCTATCGCCACGGGCCACCATAGCATCCAAACCGGCGCGCTGATCCTCTTGGATGTCAAGCATGGCCGACAGGAGACCACCGGCGTCACGCTCATGGCGCCGCGCGTGGACGACAAGACGGATCGCCGCTACCGAAAAGTCGACGGCTATACGGGTTTCAACGGCCACTTCTGCTATCCTTACCCGCTGAACGAGAGCGAGTACATCGCTTCCTACAGCGCGACGCAGACGGGCCGCGATTCGATGAACGGTTTCGGTTTGTACTATGTGCGCGAAGACGGGGCGCGGGAGTTGCTTGCCCTCGATCCGGCCCTTTCTTCCCATCAGCCGGTGTTCCTGACACCCCGGCAACGGCCGCGCGTCCAGGTGACCCGCGTCGACTACACGAAGAAGACGGGGACGTATTACGTGCAGGACGTCTATGAAGGGCCCGGGCTGAAGGGCATCGAACGGGGTGTGGTGAAGAAGCTCCGTGTCGTCGGCCTGGAGTTCCGCGCCGCGGGGGTCGGAAGCAACGGCAACGGCGGTCCGGCGGGAGGCGCATTGGTCAGTACTCCCATCGCGATTCGCAACGGCACCTGGGACGTGAAGGTGATCTTGGGCGAAACCCCGGTCCATGAAGACGGCTCCGCCCACTTCGAGGTCCCGGCGCGAACGCCCCTCTATTTCCAGTTGATCGACGACGACGGCCACGTGGTGCAGTCGATGCGAAGCTGGTCGACGCTGCAGCCCGGCGAGCAATTCTCCTGCTTGGGGTGCCATGAAGACAAGAATGTCACCGGATCGATCGAATATCGCTCGACGATTGCCATGCGGTCCAGTGCGCAACCGCTGAGCCCGTTTCACGGTCCGCCGCGGGGGTTTAGTTTTGTCAAAGAGATCCAGCCCATTCTCGACCGGCACTGTATCAAGTGTCACGACGACCGATCGAAGACGGGTCCCTCCGGTAACGTGCCGGACGACAAGAAAGCCTTCAGCCTGCTGTCGACCGCCGACAAACCGCGCGACGGCCGGTTCTACAGCGACGCCTACGTACACCTGACACAAAACGGAAAACCCAACCCGACGGTCAACTGGCTCAACGTCCAGTCGATCCCGCCGATGCTCCCGCCCTACTTCGCCGGATCGGCCAAGAGCAAGTTGATGGACATCCTCCGCGAAAAACACTACGAGGCGAACCTGTCGCGCGCGGAGCTGGAGAAGATCGCCTGCTGGATCGATCTACTGGTACCCTACTGCGGCGATTACATGGAAGCCAACGCCTGGGACGACCGCGGGCGGGACAAATACCTTCATTTTCAAGAGAAGCGCGATGACATGGAAGCCCTCGAGCGCGAGAACATCCAGGCGCTACTCAAGCGGAAATGACCATGAAGAAGCACTGAATCCGCCGCCGCGTCTACAGCAGCGACCAGCCGTCGCGGTACGGACAGCGAATCAACGGATCGGCCTCCGGGGCGTTGGTGGCCCGCATCTGCTGGTGATCCCACACGAGCTTCTTGCCGACACGATAGGCGACGTTGCCCAGGTGGTTCGTTTCGGTGAGCCAGCCGGAATAGACGAAGTTGGCGCTACACGTGGCACCCGTCTTACACGCTGCGAGCCATTCGGCGTGATGGCCCTTGACGCGAGGAATGAAGGGGTCGGGCCGCTTGAAGTCGGCGAACTGGGCCTCCGGCAGCAGTACGTGTTTGCCATAGTCGGACAGCAGCATACCCTTTTCGCCGATGAACAAGTGGCCGTTGCCCCACTGGGGGATACCGCCGCTGGTCCAGATCTCGGGCTTGTTCTCGCCCTGATACCAGGTCAGTTGCACCGGCGGCATGTCGCCGCGCGGCCCGAACTCGTAAGTGGCCTGCATCGACGCCGGGGCGATTTCCGCGTGTGGCGGCGGGCCGCTCCCTTCGATCGTCAGCGGGTACTCCAACTTCAGCGCCCAGAAAGGCAAGTCGTTGAAGTGACTGCCCAGGTCGCTCATCGTTCCGTTACCGAAATCCCACCACCGATACCACTTGGGCCCCGGGAAATAGACCTGGTTGTACGGACGATACGGCGCCGGTCCAATCCACAGGTCCCAGTTCAAGTGCGGCGGTATCGGCATCTCTTCCTTGGGGCGCTCGGTCACCTGCACGATGTCGCGGTGACGCTTGGCCGCCTCGGCCGATTGCCAGCCCCACGCCCGCGAGACCCACACGTGGGCCTCCTTGACCGCGCCGATAGCGCCGGTCTGGATCAACTCGACGACCCGCCGATAGTTCTCACCGGAATGAATCTGAATGCCCATCTGCGTGGCGACTTTGGCCTCGACCGCCGCCAGCCGGATTTGTCGCGCCTCCCACACGTCGTGCGTCAGCGGCTTCTCGCAGTAGACGTGCTTCTTGTGCTTCAGCGCCAGCATCGTGGCCATGGCGTGCGTATGCTCGCAGGTGGCGACCGTCACGGCGTCGAATTCCTTGTGGTGATCAAACACCTTGCGGAAGTCGGCGAACTTGCGGGCTTTGGGAAACCGGCTGGCCGCTTTGTTGAGATTCGACTCGTTGACGTCGCACAGCGCGACGATGTTTTCCGACGCCGCCGTGGCACCCAAGCTGGCCCCACCTCGACCGCCGGTAGCAATGACCGCCACGTTCAGCTTGTCGTTCAGGTTCTGGCCGCGTAACAGGACCGGAGCGCCGAGTACGCCGGCCGCGGCCAGCGTCGCCGTTTTGGTGAACTGTCGCCGGTTCATTCGAGACGTGTCGCGGCGTCGTGAGGAAGTCGTGGTCATGGCCGTTGCTCCAAGGGTTTTCGTCGGCGAGCCTGAAACGGTTCAAGGCTTGGAACCTATCCTATCTTGACAGCGTCTCTTCCCGTGTCAAGCGCGGCGTGGATTTCTCGGCATTTTTTTGGCGATCCACGGCTCGCCATCCCCGAGTCAAATGGCCTCGAATCATTTGACTTCCATGGGCGAAATGGATGGAAAACCGGTCAACGTCTTGGCATGCGGGGGCCTGTCGGGTAGGTTCAGTGGCCGGGGGAGGATTGAAATCGCTATCGGCAAGCCGATATTTCGCGCCGGTCGAGCGATTGCACAGTTGAGTGATTAGGAAGCGGGATGACAAACTCCAACGGAGGTCTTACGTAT
>JABMRP010000346.1 GCA_013202535.1 Planctomycetota bacterium | reverse complement strand
GTGAAGCTTCCCAGGGCTTGGCCCGAGGCTCGGTTTCGGTTGGGGAAGATCTCGCCGATGAAGACCCAGATCACGGCGCCCTGTCCCACGGCATGGGCGGCAATGAAGGCAAAAATACAAACCAGAACGATTGTTCTTCCGGAGCCAATCAACCGAGAGGCATCCTGAAGCGTACCGTCGGCAATTTCCTCCACGGCGGCGGGCTTGGTGTCCGAAGCGATCGTGACGGCCTCGCCTTCATACTCCTCCCGCGAAGATGCGGTCACGAGCGCCGTTTTGGCGTTCGTGTACTTTTCGGCCAGATCCGCCTTATCTTTCTCATTTCGGGCCATATTCGATTCAATCTTCTCGCACGCTTCTTTCAATGCGATCGCCTTGGAGGCAACGTCCGCGCTGGCCCGCGCGTCCTCGGAGGCGTCTTCGAGGGCCTTGTTCGCGATTTCTCGAACGGCATCCGGCGCCATGTCCGGAGCGATCGTGACGGCCTCGCCTGCATATTCCTCAGAAGAAGAGGCCTTGATGAGCGCCGCTTTGGCCTTGGCGAAATCCGCTTCATCCTTGCACAGTCCCTTCACTGCGATCGCCTTGGCGGCAACGTCAAATTGGGGTGCATAAGTGAAGAAAGCCACGGCACAGAGCCCCAACGAGGCGATGTATCCGAACGAGCCGATGTAGAGCAGCGTGCGCCGTCCGAGCCGATCGATCAGGTAGAGGCCGATAAACGTAAAGACAAGGTTGGTAAAGCCGATCCCCACGGACTGAAGCAGCGCAGCGCTCTTATCGAGTCCCGTGAGTGAGAAGATCCTCGGCGCAAAGTATAGAATCGCGTTGATGCCCGAGAGCTGATTGAAGAAGGCGATCAGGAAAGCGAGGGTAATGGGCGTTCTTAGCCGGGCCGTCCAGAAGCGTGCGGCGGCCTCCTTGTCCTTTGCGCCGGCGGCAATCTTGTCGGCCGTGGCTTCGAGTTCCGCCTCGGGCATGTCCGGGTCGATCCGGCGAAAGACGTCGATACCCGCCTCGCGCTGCCCGCTATGCGCGATCAGCCAACGGGGACTCTCCGGTATTCCAAAGCACAGAAACGTGTAGATCAAAGCGGGAAACGCTTCCACGCCGAGCATCCATCGCCAGGCGTTCTCCCCGATGCCCCCCAGCGCCGCATTGGAGACGAAGGCGATGAGGATGCCGAAGACGATGTTGAACTGGAACATGCCCGCCAGCCGCCCCCGGTACTTCGCCGGCGCGATCTCGGCGATGTAGAGCGGGGCCGCCACGGTTGAAATACCGACCCCCAGGCCGCCGATAAAGCGAGCAATCATAAAGGAGTAGATCTCGGGCGCATAGGCGGAACCGACGGCCGAGACGAAGTAGAGCAGACCGACCGAAAGAAGCGTCTTCTTACGGCCAATGCGTTCGGTGGGCCAACCGCCGATCAAGGATCCGAGAACGGTTCCCCAAAGGGCCGCGCTGATCGCCAGCCCGTGGAGCGTGGAATCGAGCCCCCAGAGCTCCTGGATGGTCTTCTCCGCGCCGGAGATGACGACCGTGTCAAAACCGAAGAGGAATCCGGCCAGGGCCGACGTCAGCGACCAGATGAATAAGCGTTTGCTCACGGTTTCACTTCCTCCCAATCGATTGCATTGGATAGTATCGGCTCAGCGACTCTCGGTGGATCTTTGGCGTGGGCTCCGCACCCCATGTCACGCAGGTAGTGCTTCACGCGAAACGGCATGATGACCACGCAGATAGCGTAAGCCAAGCATGCCGGCCGTGTCAATCGTTCGAGCCCGTGCCCGCAAGGTTCTGTTGGCGGCAAGCCGCCACGATGGGGCGGCTTTGGGAACCACTCCCGTGCGACGAACTTTGCCCGCGGGATCTTGAACCGGTGCCGTTACCCGAAGGATCAGGCTGCGAATGTTCAAGATGTGGTCTCCAGCACCATCGGTCTTGTACGGTGCCATCGTGGCGCAAAGCACTATACTGTCGTTCAGGTTGCGTTTCATTGAGAGCCCCCCCGACGGTGAATATTCTTGTCGCTTGGGGACCGGGCAGATACAATAGTATCGAGATTCAGGAGTACCGCGCGGTGATCCTCCGGATTTTCAAACCCTCACTTTCTCGTCGAGTCAAGAACCATGGACGCAAGTCATTTCGATCGTGGAATCGCCGCTCATGCCCGGTGGAAATACCGCTTGTTTGACGCGATCAACACGGGCAAGAGCGAGTGGACGGTCCAGGACATCCGATCGCACGAAACGTGCGAATTCGGCAAATGGCTGGCCTCGCTGTCACCTGCCGAGAGTTCGTCCGCGCAATGCAAGAAGGTGGTGGATCTCCACGCGGAGTTTCACAAGGCGGCTGCCGAAGTATTGGAGATAGCCCTCTCCGGACGTAAGCAAGAAGGGGAGGCGGCGATTTCGCTGGGCAGCCGTTTCTCCCTGGTCTCGTCGGACCTGACGATGGCCATGTCGGCATGGAAGGAAGCCGTCGGCGCAGTCTAAGACCTCTCATCGGAGATTCCGCATCATGTTGCTAAAGAACGCAAGTTTCAAGTATCGAATGACGCTCCTGGCGGCCACGTTCCTGCTTGGGTTGGTGGTTACCCACATTATGTACGCGGTGATGATCCGCACCGTCAGCGTGAACGGCCCGTTGTATGACCGAATTGTCGCCGACAAGGACTTGATCGCCGACGTTCTGCCGCCGCCCCAGTACATCATCGAATCGTATCTCGTCGTGCTGCAAATGGTGCGAGAAGAAGACGCCGCGGAGCGAACGAACTTGATAGATCGCTTCGAGCAGTTAGAATCTGAATACGACGCGCAGCACACCTATTGGGTCAACTATTGGGCCAACGAGTTGGATGAAAAGGATCTGAAGGAAGTGGCGCTGAAGAATATGCTCGTCGTCGACTCGTACAAACCGGCTAAGGAGTTCTACGACATCGTCAACAAGCAGGTGATCGCCCCGCTGAAGGCCGGCGCGACGATCGACGAACTCGACAAATCGGTGCGAGGTTCCGTCAACGATCGCTACCAGGAGCATCGCAAAGCCGTGGACGAAGTCGTCAAAATGGCCAACACCCGCATCGAGGAGGGACAGACGAAAGCCAAGGACAGCGTCCGCCGTTGGCTGATCGTCCAAGTTGTTTTCGGCATCGTCGTGATCGCCGTACTGGCGGCCATCAGCAGGATGATCGGTCGAGCGATTCTGGTACCCACCGCCGGTCTGATCGATCGAATGAACGACATGGCCGAGGGAGCCGCCGATCTGACCAAACGGGTGGAGGTCGACTCGGAGGATGAAATCGGCCAATTGTCGGCGCTGATCAACGCCGTGATCCAACGCATTCACGACCTGATTGCGCGAGTCCGGATGGCAACCATCCAACTCAATGCCACGGCCATGCAGATCGCCGCGGCTGCCGGCGAGCAGAGCAGCACCGTGCAGGGCTTCAACGCCTCGACCAGCGAAATCGCCGCTTCGGTCAAGCAGATCTCGGCTACCGGCCAGGAACTTCTGACCACCGTCGAAGACGTACACGGGCTCGCCGACCAAACGTCGGCCTCGGCCGATTCCGGACGTACCGGTTTGGTGAGCATGGAGGAGACG
>JABMRP010000345.1 GCA_013202535.1 Planctomycetota bacterium | reverse complement strand
GCGCAGATCGGCCGGTTCGTCCGGCTTGCTGTAGTCGAACTCGGGCGAGTCGTTGTAGAAGACGATCGTGCGATCGTGGCCAAGACTCTTGGGCGGTTTATCCAACACGGAGATCGTTTCGACGAACGACAGTTTGCCCGCCCGATCGCGACTGACCGTGCCGCGGCGGTCGTCGCACATGCGCATCGTTTCGACCAATCCGGCGGAAGAGAGAACTCGCCGGGCATGAAGCTCGGTTCCGTCTTCCAGCACGACTTTCTCCGCGTGGCCGTCTTTCACGGCGATTCGCTCGACACCGGCGCGAAGCTTGAGCTCTCCACCCAGGCCGCGAAACTTGCGAACCAGCTTCTTCAGGATCAGGCGGACCCCGGCCAGCGGCCGCGCGAAACCCTCGAAATAGATCGAGCGGAACATAATGCAAAACTGGCCGAAGTCCATGTCCCGCTCGCGCGCTCCCCCGTAGAAGAACAGCGGGCAGAAGATCATCTCCACCAGCAGCGGATCGCCGACCGTCTCGCTCACCACCTTGCGGGCCGAGAGGTAAGCCGTCTTCTCGAACTCCAGGTCGTCGTAATCGGCGATCATGCCCACCAGACGCTCGAACTGGTCCTTGAGCCGGGGAAAATGGGCGTGTACTTCGCTGCGCAGCAAATCGAAATCGTTGCTGAAGTCCATCGAGATGCCGGGAAAGGCGATCGTCGAGCCTTTCTGCGGCGAAAGCGCGAACTCTTCCCAGGCAAACCGCAACTGGCGCAAGAGCCGGGCCAGCGGCCCCTTTTTCGTCCCCTTGGGCGTGTAGTTGGTCAGCGCGTGGAGCCCGACGTCGTGATTGCGGCGGTTCTGCCGATAGAACGAATTGAGCCCGCCGACCGTCGTGTGGCGTTCGAGGATGCACACCCGGCGATCGAAATGCGCCAGACGGATTCCGGCCGCCAATCCCGACATGCCGGCACCAATGATGATCGTATCGTACATGGCTGTATCATACATGGACGTGGTGAAACTCACAAATCCTTCATCACCGGTTCGAGATAGCTCACGGTGCTCTTCATGCTGGCCAATTGCGGGTAGTCTTCCTCGGGAATCTGGATGCGATACCGCTTGCGCAATTCCATCACGATATCGAGGAAGTCCATGCTATCCAACTCAAGTTGGTCGCGGAACGCCACGTCTTCCTTCAGGTCGCCGAGATCCTCGTCGGGAGCAATGTCGGCGAGAATATCCAAAACGGCTTTTCCGATTTCGTCAGCAGTCATACGTTTCCTTCGATAACCTTTCGCTCAAACTCGCCCGATCACCACCACCGAGTTGATGCCGAGCATGCCGAACGAGTTATTCAAGATACAGTCGACCCGTCCCACTTCGCGCGGTTGGTTGGCCACCAGGCCGGGCAACTCGCACTCGGGATCGGGCCGGTCGAGATTGATCGTGGGATGGCAAACGCCGTCGTCCATCGCCGGCAGGTTGCCCGCCAACTCCAGCGAGCCGGCCGCTCCCATCGCGTGGCCGATGAAACTCTTGGTGTTGTTGAAATGCGTGTGCCCCCCGCCGTCGAACACCGCTCGTAAAGCGGCCACTTCCTGAACGTCGCCGGTGGTCGTGCCCGTGGCGTGGGTCGAGACGATGTCGACCTGCTCGGGGTTCAATTGGGCCCGCCGCAGTGCCAGATGGATACACTCGGCCTGCCGCTGCGGATTGGGGAGTACGAAATCGGTCGCGTCGCTGTTCATCGCGTGGCCGAGCAACTGGCCGTAGATCTTCGCGCCTCGAGCCCGGGCGTCGGCGTAGCGCTGCAGAACGAAAAGGCAGCCTCCCTCGGCAACAACGATGCCCGTACGATCGGCGTCGAAGGGGCGCGAGGCCTTGACCGGATTTTCGTGCCGGGCAAGCGCTCCTTGGCTGCTGAATCCGGCGAAGATGCCGAAGGTGTGAATGCTCTCGGACACTCCGCCGCAGATCGCCAGATCGCACTCCCGCAGGCGCAGCATCTGGGCCCCCTGAATCAACCCCGCGTTGCCCGCCGCACAGGCCGCGCCCAAGGTGTAGTGCGGCCCGGTGATCCCCAAGTTCAGCGTGATCTCGCCGGCCGGGTTGTTGGCCACGGTACGGGGGTTGTGGTGATGGCTCCAGTACTTCGTATCGTAGTCGAAGGCCTTGATCTCGTAGATTTCGTTTTCCGTCTCGACGTTGCCGTGCTCGGTCACGCCGACGTAGACCCCGACGGTCGACTTGTCGATACTCTCCCAATCGAGTCCGGCGTCGGCGACCGCTTCGCGCGCGCAGTAAATCCCCACGCTGCCGGCCCGGGTGCCGCGACGCACCTCCTTGCGCTTCTGGTACCGCAAGGGATCGAAGTGGCAGATACCGGCCAGCGTCGGCCCGAAGTAGCGGATCTCGTAGTCGGAGACTCCGCTGCGGCCCTCCAGCAGGCTCTGCCGATATTCGGGCAGACTGTCTCCGTTGGGCGCGGCAAGGCCCACGCCCGTGATGACAATGGTCTCGTTGTCCGGTTGCCGGAGAGCCATGGGGAAACATCCGGGAAAAGTTCCAAACCACACAGCCTACCTATCAGCACACGGATTGGCAACCCGCCTCCGGGCCTCGCACCCCGTGCGGGGGGCTGTGGGCAGTACGAGAATCGGGCGACAAAGTGTGTCACAGTAACCCGAAGCGTATGCCGTCGTAACCCGAAGCGTGCGTCACGGTAACCCGAAGCGTAAGCGAGGGACAATCGACCAGTTCCCTCGCTGACGCTTCGGGTTACGATGGGCTGGCGAGACAACGGGACATCGGAGGGCATCATCCCCCCAGTTCTTCGCCCAGCCGCCGCATGCCTTCGGCGGTGGAGATGGCGGCCGAGTAGCCGAAATCCTCTCGCGCCGCGGTGATGTCGAAATAGTGCGAGGTACTCAACTGGGTGGCCAGGAATCGGGTCATCGGCGGTTCGCGTCGCAGACGAAGCACGCGATAGACGGCCTCCAGCACGGCTCCGAGGCGAAACGCGGCCGCGGCCGAGATCGACTTACCCAGCGGCGCGATCCCGGCGATGGCGAGGATCTCGTCGATCCACTCCCAGCAGTTGACCGGCTCGCCTTGGCTCAGGAAATACGCACGCCCCGCCG
>JABMRP010000344.1 GCA_013202535.1 Planctomycetota bacterium | reverse complement strand
GGGCCACTCGCCCCAGGGAAGTACGTTTCGCCCGGCGCTGCCCGCCGGACGCGAATTGTTTGTCGTGGTTGGAACCGGACCGGTCGGCATGAAGCAGGCGATCGCCCTGCAATATCCCGACGAGAGCCGGCAACCGGCCGTTGCCCGGATCGACGACTTCAGCCGGTTGCCCGTGGCGTCGATCGGATATGAAGGGGTCGACGTCCTGGTGCTTTCCACCAGCGAGCCGAAGATTTACGCTCCCGTCAAGCCGGACTCACCGCGGGTCGAAGCGATCGACCGCTGGATCGCCTCCGGCGGCAAGCTCATCTTCAGCGTGGGGTCGTCGTGCTCCACCGTCTTGGCCGAAGGCGCGCCGCTGGCCCGATTCGCGCCGGGCCGCTTCGACCCAAACCTTACCGATCGTTTGCGCCAGACGCGCGACCTGGAGATGTACTGCGCGAGCAAGATACCGATTCCCCGATTGGCGGGAGATCAGATACCGCGGGTACCCGGGTTGGCGGAGATCGACGGGGTGAACGAGACGCCCAAGGCCGCCGTGCCGTTGGTGGTTCGGTCGGTGCGCGGCTTCGGCGAAATCGTCTTTCTTGCGGCCGATCTCGACCAGCCACCACTGCGCGATTGGACGGATCGAGGGCGGCTCGTCGCCAAGTTGTTGGGCGGATCGGCCGAGCAGGAACAACCGCGGCAGCGGCAAGTGATGGTCTCGGAATTCGGTTTCGACGACATGGCCGGCCAGTTGCGCAGCGCGCTGGACCGCTACCCCGGCGTCACGGCCGTGCCCTTTTGGGCCGTGGTGGCGCTGATTGTCGTCTACATCCTCTGCATCGGACCGGGCGACTACTTTCTGCTGCGGAAGTTCGGCCGCCGGATGTGCTTGACCTGGGTCACTTTTCCCTTGACGGTGCTCCTGTTCGGAGCCGGCGCCTATGTTCTTGCCCACCGGACCAAGGACGACCGGATCCACGTAAGCCGGGCCGACCTGATCGACGTGGACGTTGCCGGCGGCCGCGTGCGGCAGACGACCTGGGCCGGTGTCTTCAGCCCCGAGACGGCAACCTACGACTTCTCGCTCCGACCCGGTCTTGCCGACGGAGCCGGGATTCGCCAGACCGAGATCCGCATGGCCTGGCTGGGGTTGCCGGGCGGCGCGCTCGGGGGCATGAACCCCAAGACCACCGAACCGGCCACTTGGAACCTGCCGTACGATTTCACGCCGCATTTGGATGCGATGGAAAACGTGCCCATCCCCGTCTGGTCGTCCAAGAGTCTCGTGGCTCAGTGGACCGCCGCGACCGACATGACGTTGCGGTGCGATCTGACCGACAAAGACGGACGACCGGTCGGCCGGATCACCAACACGCTGGACTTCGCTCTGGAAGATTGCTGGCTGGTGTACCAACATCGGGCGATCGAGCTGGGGACGGTCGCTCCCGGACAGGTCGTGCAGCTCGAGCGGTTTGCCGACCGGCTCCGCCTCAAGACGCTGCTGACCGGTGCCACGCTCGTGCTCGACGAGTCGAAGAAGCCGATGCAAGAGGACGCCTACCTGCCGTCGAGCGTCGACATTAAGGACATTCTCCGAAAAATGTCGTTCTTCGAGGCGGCCGGGGGACGCGCGTACACGGGCTTGGATAATCGCTATCAGCATTTCGTCGACCTGACCCGACTGCAAGAGGTCAACCGGGCCGTGCTGGTCGCCGACGGACCGCCCGCGCGAAAGCACACGCAACTGCTCGACCACGGAACGCCCATCGGCACCGAAGACGATTACCATACGACCCAGTATCGTTTTCTGCTGCCGGTGAAGGGAAGTAGCGATTAGGGGTTTGTTTAGCCCGGGCACTTGTGCCCGGTGTTTCGAGAAAAGCAAAAACGCATGATCAAAACGCAAGATCTGACGAAAGTCTACGGCGATATACACGCCGTGAGCGACATTACCCTGGAGTTGGACAAGGGCGATGTGTTTGGCTATATCGGGCCCAACGGCGCGGGGAAAACGACGACCATGCGGATTTTGGCCACGCTGCTCAATCCGACCTGGGGCGAGGCCTACGTCTGCGGCTATTCGATCTATACACATCCGAAGGAGATCCGCCGGGCCATCGGCTACATGCCCG
>JABMRP010000343.1 GCA_013202535.1 Planctomycetota bacterium | reverse complement strand
ACCAGGGGCTGCCGGTCGACGTCGAAGACGGTGCCGCGGCCGACGATCTGGTGATCTCCGGTCCCATCGTCGGAGGCGGGGAGTTGCTTAAAATCGGGGCCGGCACACTGGTCCTCAGCAACACGGGTAACAGTTACGGCCAAACCAAGATCGACGCCGGTGTGCTCAAACTGGGTGCCTCGGGCGTTCTTCCGGATAACAACGTACACAACAACTGGGGCGGCGGCGGTCTACTCGACCTCAACGGCTTTGACGAGGCGATCAACCAACTGGGCGGCAATTTCGGCATCATCAACAGCGGTGCTGGTACGCCCACGCTCACCGTCGGCGTCAACAACGGCAGCGGCTGGAACTACGGCGGCAAGATCAGCGGCGACCTTTCCATCCGCAAGGCCGGCACGGGCACGCAGCAGCTTAGCGGCCGGGCCAGTGACTACACCGGCGACACGATCGTCGACGCCGGCACCCTGGTCCTCAACGGCGCCAATTCGGCCGACAGCCTCATCGGCACCAGCAGACTGGTGATCAACCCTTCCGGTACGGTCGACGCCTACGTCAACGCCTTCGGCTCGACCTATCAAAACCTCATCGACATCAACGGCGGGACGCTGCGTAGCGTCGGGGCCGACAGCCATCTCAACGCCGTGAGCATGACCGGCGGGTTGATGACCGGCGTGGAGTTCCGTCCCCACGCCGCCTTCACGATCAACGCTTCGCCCGACACGGCGGTGATCGACGTCAATCGGCTGAACTTGTTCGCCACCATTACCTTCAACGTCGCCGACGGCGCCGCTGATCCCGATCTGCTCATTTCCGGTCAGGTGACCGGCGGCAACGAACTGGTCAAGGCGGGCCCCGGCACCATGGTGCTGACCAACACGGCGAACAATTACAGCCAAACCAAGATCGACGCCGGCACGCTCAAGCTGGGCGCCTCGGGCGTCCTTCCGGATAACAACGTACACAACAACTGGGGCGGTGGCGGTGTACTCGACCTCAACGGCTTCGACGAGGCGATCAACCGGCTGGGCGGCAATTTCGCCGTCCTCAACAGCGGTGCCGGCACGCCCGAGTTGACCGTCGGTGTCAACAACGGCAGCGGCTGGAACTACGGCGGGTTGATCAGCGGCGACCTCTCGATTCGCAAGACGGGCACCGGCTGGCAGCAGCTCACCGGTAACAACACCTACACCGGCGGCACCACCGTCGACGCCGGCGAACTGCGTCTCTCGGGTCCCAACGACCCGGCAAGCAGCGTTGGCCTGGGCACTCTGACGATCAACGCCGGCGGCACGGTCCGGGCACTGGACCACAACGTCCTGGGACACACCTCGGCGGCCAACATCCCGCCGATCGTGATCAACGGCGGATCGCTGATCCCCAATCAATACCTGCATGTCGCCGACGTAGAGATGACCGGCGGCATCATCGAAGCCGGTCCGGCCGGTGGGGCGGGACTGCAAACCCATGCCTCGACCTTCACCACGCACGGGTCGACCGATCCGGCAACCGTCGCGGCTCGCGTTCAGGCCGCCTTCGGCGACGTGACCTTCGACGTGGCCGACGGCGCGGCCGATATGGATATGATCGTCTCCGGCGATATTCACGGTGGCAACGACATTTTCAAGACGGGCGCCGGGACCCTGCATTTGACCCACGCCAACAATACTCTCACCGGCACCGCCACGGTCAACGACGGCACGCTGCTGGTCGACGGTACGCTTCACGGCGATGTTGATGTTCAGCCCGGCGGAACGTTCTCCGCCGGCAGCCAAGTCGGCCATGCGATCGTCACCAGTGCGTCCTCCTATACCCAGACCGGCACCATGCTGGTCGAACTGGGTGGGACGGCGCAGGGGGCCGAGTACGACTGGATCGAGGTCAACGGCGGAGCCGCCGACGTGGGTGGCCTGCTCGACATCGTACTGGTCGATGGCTTCCGGCCGGCCACCCATTCCACGTTTGACGTGCTGACGGCCACCGGCGGCGTGACCGACTCCGGGATCACGCTCAACTGGGACCCGACTCCGCTTCTGCCGGCCCAATACTGGACACACTCGATCGCGGATCTCGGCGCCGGTGCGCAGGCCCTGCGGCTGGAAGTGGCCGCGCCGGAACCGAGCAGTGCCATCCTCGCCGTCCTCGGCCTGCTGGGGCTCGCATGGTTCGCCCGACGTCGCAAGAGATAAGTTACTCTGCCGGCCGATATTCCGGATTCACCGGGCACATCGTCGCGTCGACTTCCGCAAGCCAGGCGCCCAGCAGCTTGTCGAGCTGGGCCGCTTTCTCGGGCATCTCGCCGGCCAGATTGTGCTTCTCGCCCGGGTCGTTGGCCAGATTGTAGAGTTCCAGGTGGCCCGTGTCGTAGAAACGGATCAGCTTGAAATCGCCCTGGCGCACGGCGCCGCCGGGCATGCCGCCCTGGTTGCTGAAGTGGGGGTAATGCCAGTAGATGGCGTCGCGCTGAAGCGTGCCCGACTGCTTCAGCAGAGGCACGAGACTGACGCCGTCGAGGCGATGGTTCGGATCGCCGCGGAGACCGGCCATGTCGAGAATCGTGGGATAGAAATCCACGCTGGTCACGGGCACCGAGCAGGTGCTACCCGGCCGCACCACGCCCGGCCAGGAGACGATCATCGGCTCGCGGATACCCCCTTCGTGCAGATGGCCCTTGCCGGCGCGCAGCGGGGCGTTGTTGGTGGCTGGTGTGTTCGCGCCCTCGGGCGTGGACAGCCCGCCGTTGTCGGAGAAGAAGATCACCACGGTCCGCTCGGCGATTCCCAGCCGGCTCAGCGTGCCGAGCACGCGGCCGACGCTTTGGTCAACGCTCTCGACCATCGCCGCGTAAATGGGATTGTTCTGCACGGTTCCCGGGTTGGCCGCCGCTTTGGCCCGATACTTCTCGATCATCGGCTCTTTGGCGTGCATGGGGATATGCACGGCATAGTGCGACAGATAGAGGAAGAAGGGGCGGTCCTTGTTCTTCTCGATGAACCCCACGGCCTCGGCCGACAACCGGTCGGGTAAGTACTCGCCCGGGGAGCCGTCGGGGATGGGGATATTTCGGGTCCACGCCGGATAGAAGAAACTGCGCGGCATGCCCGCCCCACAACCGCCGATGTTGACGTCGAACCCCTGATGCTCCGGCCAGTAGGGTTCTCCTCCCAGATGCCACTTGCCGAAAAACCCGGTCGCGTAGCCGGCCGACTTCAGCCGCTCGGCGACGGTCACTTCCTCCAACTCCATTTGCAGCTTGAAATCGGCCGGCAACACTTTCGCATTCTTGCCGCGGCGGCGTCCGGCGATAAAGTTGGTCAGCTTGAGCCGGGCCGGGTACTTGCCCGACATGATACTCGCCCGGGTCGGCGAGCAGACGGGACAGGCGGCGTATCCATCGGTAAACCGCATCCCCCGGGTGGCCAGCCGATCGATGTTGGGCGTTTCGTAAAAGTCGCTGCCGAAGCAGCCGACGTCGGCCCAGCCCATGTCGTCGATCAGCACGAAGACGAAGTTCAGTTTCTCCGCGGCAGCTTCCTTGGCCATCGCCGCGTCGCCGGAAAGATGGACCATGCAGAGGATCGCCGGCAGTGCGGCCGACAGGAGCAATCGAGTGAGACAGGACCGAGGGCGGTGCGGGTAAGGGCGCATAGCGCGGCTCCAAAGAGGAACTTCAAGGGGAAGACCGAACGCCGCGCCATTATAGTGGACCGATGTTGCCAGAGCCAGATGCGGCCGGGCATCCGACGGTCGCCCCTTACGGCGCTTTCGGCTCCGGCGGAGCGGGCGGCGGTTCGAGCGATTCGGCGCGGTTGTACAGTCGCTCGCCCTGATAGAAGAAACGGCCCTGGCCGCCTTGATCGACCCAGGCGGGGCCCGTGCTGCTGACGATCTCGGTATCGACCACGTGGGTCTCCGACCAGGGCAGCGTGAGCAATTGGGCCAACCCGTTGTTGCCGATCAGGCAAGTGTCGATCTCGACGCGCGACGCGCCGCCGACGGTGATCCCCGCCCGGCCGTTCCCCCGGCAAGTCGTACCGCCCAGATAGATATCGCGGGCCGAGTTGTGCAGGTTGATGCCGTCGAGTTGAAAACCCTGAACGGTCATCTCCAGAATGGCCAGCTTGTCGACGTGGTAGAGGGTGATGCCCACGGGCTTGTCGGTGTGTGTCAGATCGTAGTCTTGCGGCAGGCGATTCTTCTCGACACAGAAATAGACGTACTCGCCAAACAGGCACCATTGCAGCGGTTTGAGCTTGGGCGGGGCATCGGTCATGCGATCGCCGATGACGCGCTGGGCCGGTTTGCCGTCGAGGAAGAGTTGATGGTATTGCAATCGCTCGGGTCGAAACCGAAACACATGGTCTTGGTAGTGATCCCAATCCAGCGGCGGCACGGGAGCCGAACCGTCGAGAATCGCTCCGTTGCCCATGATCACGAACGTCTGGACCAGGCTGCCGCTGTTCTTCTTGCCGACCAGACTCAGGCTCTCGCGATACGGCTGTCCCGTGTTGGCCAGAACGATCCGATCGCCGGCCTCGGCCAGTCGCAACGCCTTGGCGATCGTGCGAACCGGGCCCGACCGGTTGGAGGTGCTCATGATCTGACGGCCGCTGAACGTATCGTCGCCGGCGACGTTGCTGACGAAGATCTCGCGCGCCGGTGCCGCGGAGACACAGACACACCAGAGGGAACAAACAACCAGGAAACGAGTGAATGGGTACATGAGGGACGCTCCAGGCAGGGACTTCGGATGATCGTATCAAGTGTAGCATAGGCTAGCCGCCGAGGCGGAAAAATCGGTATAATTGCCGGGCGACGTGCAACGACCCCTTCCGCGGAACTCCAGGGAGAAAGGTTCCTGCCATGCAGGTCCGGATCAACGACGCAGCGCTCCAATTGCATCAGGGAGACATCACGGCCGAAGAGGTCGACGCGATCGTCAACGCGGCCAACAGCCGCTTGGCCGGTGGGGGTGGGGTCGATGGGGCTATCCACCGACGGGGGGGCTCCGGCATCATGCAAGAGACCAACACCCGCTATCCCGAGGGGTGTCCCACCGGATCGGCCGTCATAACCGGCGGTGGAAATCTGTCGGCGAAGTACGTGATTCACGCGGTCGGACCCGTCTGGAGCGGCGGAAATCGGGGCGAAGCCGAACTGCTCGCCTCGGCCTACCGCCGGTCGCTCGAACTGGCCGTGGAAAACGACTGCCACGGCATCGCCTTTCCCGCCCTCAGCGCCGGCGCCTATCGGTTTCCCGTCGATCGGGCGGCCCGCGTGGCCCTGTCCACGGCGATCGAGTTTCTCCGGTCCAACGGCCGGCCCGAGGTGGTGCGTTTCGTGCTCTTTACCGAGGGCATCTACGGAGCGTTTGCCGCGGCGCTGGAGGAATTGACCTCCGGCGATGCGGGGTAGGTCGGATCCCCTGGTCGGTGCTTGACATCCGCCGTCGCGATCACTACCTTGCGAGAGTTGCCGTTCGTAAAGTAGCCATCTTCACGCGAGAAAGACGTTCGATGCCCGTTCCCGAAATCCGCGGATCTCTGTACATCGACGGCCAATGGTGCGAGGCCGATTCCGGCCGTACGATCGACGTGGTCAATCCGGCCACCGAAGAAGCGTTCATCCAAGTGGCAAGTTGCGGCCGGGCGGAAGTCGAGCGGGCGATCGAGGCGGCCGACGCGGCGGGGAAAGCGTGGCGGGCGCTGACGCCCTACCAGCGGCAGATACCCCTGCGCAAGACGGCCGAGTTGATCCGCCAACGGGTCGATGAAATCGCCACGGCGCTGACGGTGGAGCAGGGCAAGCCGCTGGCCGAAGCGCGGCTGGAGGTGCTGGCCAACGCCACGTTCTTCGAGTGGTACGCCGACGAGGGGACCCGGCTTTACGGCGAGATTGTGCCTTCGCACTTCCCCAACAAACGGCTGTTTGTGTTCCACCAACCGATCGGCGTCTGCGCGATGATTTCGCCGTGGAACTTTCCGCTTTTCTTGCAGGGGCGCAAGATCGCCCCGGCGCTGGCCGCCGGATGTACGTGCGTCTGCCGGCCTTCGACCTCGACGCCGCTGAACCTGATCAAGCTGTTCGAGTGTATGGAAGACGCCGGAGTGCCCGCCGGGGTGGCCAACCTCGTGGTCGGACCGGCGGCCGAGTGCATGGAGCCGTTTTACACCAACAGCAAAGTACGCCAGATCAGTTTCTCCGGCTCGACCGAGATCGGCAAGGAGATCATGCGGCGTTCGGCCGATCAGGTGAAGAAGATCTCGATCGAGCTCGGCGGCCATGCCCCGCTGATCGCCATGCCCGACTTCGGCGCCGAGGCGACGGCCAAGTTCGCCGTGGCCAGCAAGTTTCGCAACGCCGGCCAGTCGTGTATCTCGGCCAGCCGGTTCTTTATCCACCAGGACATGGTCGACGAGTTTTGCGAAGCGGTCGTGGCCGAGACCCGGGCGCTGGTCTTGGGCAACGGGTTGGAGAAAGGCGTCACGATGGGCCCGGTCACCGAATCGAGCCATCGCGACAAGACGCTACGGCTGATCGGCGATGCCGTGGCGAAGCGGGCCAAGGTGCTCTGCGGCGGCGGCCCGGCGGAACAATTCGACCGAGGCTATTTCATCGAGCCGACGGTCATCACCGAGGTCACGCCCGAGATGGACGTGATGCGCGAGGAGCCCTTCTGCCCGGTGATGCCCGTGGTGCCGTTTCGCACCGTCGACGAAGCCCTGGAAAAGGCCAACGACACGGAGTATGGTCTGGCCGGCTATATCGCCACGCACGACATCAGCACGGGAATCAAGCTGGCCGAGGGGCTGGACGCGGGCATCCTTTCGATCGGCGATTTCGCGCCGGCCACGGTGCTTTGCCCCTTCGGCGGGATGAAAGAGAGCGGCATCGGCCGAGAAGGCGGCCGGGAGGGGATTCTGGAATACGTCGAGTCGAAATACGTCTCGTTGGCACTTCGCCCGTGAGGCAGTGACACCGAAAACGGTAAACCCAAGTACAGGAGAACCACGCGATGAAGAACTTGTTGACAGTCCTGTTCTCTGCCGGAGCGCTGCTGATGCTCACCGGCTGCGGTCCGGCCAACACGCCGCCGAGCGATGGCCCCCAAGAACCGGGTGACGCGAAAGCGGTCGCTTTTTCGGTCGGCTGGTGTACCAGTGAAGACCCGGCCGCCGCCGCCACGAAGGCCGCGACCGACGCGATCGAGGGATTGGGTTGCCCGGCCAAGGGCGTGATCTTCTACGAGTACTTCCCCAAGACGATCCAAGACGCCGAGGGTAAAGACAAGGAAGTGCCCGACGCCGATAAAGACGCGCTGGTGTTGCCCGCGCTTCGCGAAGCGGTCGGTGCGGTACCCACGATCGGCTGTCGCGCCCGATCGCTGGTCAACGGCGGTACGATGCTCAGCAACACGGTGGCCGTGCTGGCCATCGGCGGCGAGTCGGTCTCTTGCAAGGCGGTCAAGGCCGAGTTGGTTGCCGACCGTCGCGCGGTGGGCACCAAGATCGCCGAGCAGCTTGCCGACGTGAAGGACATGAAGCTGCTCATGGCCCTTTCGGAAATGAACCTTTCGTTCGACACGACCGAGGGCGTTTCGGTCGAGGACTTCATCCGCGGCATCGTCGACACGGCGGGCGGCGACGTGACGCTCTTCGGCGGCAATTGCATGCCCAACGACTACCCGGCGGACAAGGGCGGCGTGCAGTTTCTCGACGACGAGACGCTCGAGGGCCATGTCGTGGCTCTGGGGATCGGTGGTCCGATCGCCATTCATGCCAACCACACCAACGAATTCAAATCCTCGGACGAAACGGTCGAAGTGACCAAGGCCGACGACAAGTGGATTCTCCAGCTCGACGGGAAGCCGGCCGCCGACGTTTATCGTGAGATTCGTGGCATGAAACCCGAGGACGAATTCACCAGCGACTCGCAACATCCCATCGGCGTGATCGTGACCGAAGACAAGGTCTACCTGCGGATGGTTTTGGAAGAGGACAAGGAGAAGGGGGCGTTGCGTTTCGTGGCGGCCGTGCCCGAGGGGACGAAGATCAAGATCCTCATCGGCGGTTTCGATGCGCAAGCGATTCTCGACGCGGCCAAGGAGGGGATCACCGAGTCACTGGCTCAGGCCGGCGACGCCGAACCGCTGGTGGCCCTGCTGTCCAACTGTTGTGCCCGGGGATTCCGGCTGCGCGAGTTCCGCAAGGCCAGCGAGTGTGAGATCAAGCAGGCGATTTTGCCCGTGGTCGACGCCAAGGGCGGGTTTCCCATCTTCGGGTTCTACGCCTGGGGTGAGTTGGGCCCCATCGCCGGACCGTTCGGCGGGTTGAAGTGCATGTACCAGCAGCATACGTTTGTCTCGGCCGTGGTAACCGAGTCGAAGTAGCCGAATCAAACGGTGGATACAGAAGACTCTGTCGCGAGCCTTGTTTGGCAGCGGCGGGGGCGCTTGGCGACGGTGCCTGTCCCCTCTTCGAACACCCGTTTCACAGAAAGGGCGATTGCCATGAAGATTCATTTCTTGCTCGTGCTCCTTGTCATGCCGTTGGTGTGTGCGTGTGGCGGGTCGAACGAATCGGCCGACAAGTCAGAATCGCCGTCTGTCTCCACGCCCGAGCCGGCCGCATCGAGCAAGGTGGAAGGGGCGGGAACCGATCGTGAGGAGTCCGCAGCGGCACAAGCCGCGCGTGAAGCGGGCTCAGAAGGCGACAAACAACACCAAGAAGCCTACCGGAAGTGGACCGACAGCAGCGGCACCTTCACGGTTGAGGCCGAATTTGTTGGGCTCGATGACGGCAAGGTTCGGCTGAAGAAGAGAGATGGCAAGGTGATTGCCGTGGCTTTGAGTCAGTTGAGCGAGGAAGGCCAGGACTTTGTCAAGCGGTCGGTTTCAGAATCGACGGGAGACGTGGCGTCGCCGAATGATCCGGCCACGGAAATGACCGACGCACTCTATCCGATCAAGCAAGATGGCAAGTGGGGCTACATCAATGCGCATGGCAGAATCGTGGTAAAGCCGCGATTCCGCTATACCTACAAGTTCTCCGAAGGGCTGGGAGCCGTGAGAGCGGACGGTGACCTGCACGGCTATGTCAACGCCGCGGGGGTCCTCGTCATCGAACCCCGATTTCACGGTTCAAATTCCTTCTCTGAAGGCCTTGCTCTGGTAAGCGTGGGAGAGGATCGCAAGTATGGCTTCATCGATAAGACGGGCAAGTTCGTCATCGAGCCGCAGTTTGACGGTGGAGCCGGTTTCACTGAGGGTCTGGCGATGGTCCAAGCCTCCGGCGGATTCGGCTTCATCGACAAGACTGGAAAGATGGTCATCGCACCGGAGTCCGTCTTCATCTTCGGCGGTTTCTCCGGGGGTTACGCTTTGGTTAATAAAGGTGGCCGATTACGGCTTCCGGGTGGACTCACCGGCGGTGAGGACTATCTTATCGACACGAAAGGCAAGCGAGTCGTCTTCGATCAGGAATTCGACGATGTCGGCCATTTGAGGGAGGGGCTCATCAGGGTCGAGTTGGACGGCAAGTACGGCTACGCCGACCGGGCAGGGAAAATCGTGATCCAGCCTCAGTTCGAAGTGGCCTGCGATTTTCACGAAGGTCTCGCGGGGGTGAAGATTTCGGGCAAGTGGGGCTTCGCGAACGTCGCGGGGGAGGTCGTCATCGATCCTGTCTATGACGAAGGCGAACACTTCTCCGAAGGCTTGGCCCGCGTCGAGCGAGGTGATGAACAGGCCTACATCGACAAGAGCGGTAAGACTGTCTTCAGCCTGCGTCCGGGTGAATCTGGCGACAGCTTCACCAACGGGTTGGCTCGCGTAACGGTGGGCGACAAGATTCGCTACGTGGACAAGTCAGGTAAATATGTTTGGCCGCCGTCAGAGTAAATACGGTATGCACCAGCGCGAAACCCTCGGCCGCGTGACTGGAAGAGGGCCGGGGGAGAGGCCCAGGGCAGAAACGGACGGTCCCAGTGGTACGATACGGCAAGCCGAGCAACTTCCCCCGTCGGCCACGGGTCGAGCCGCCGAAAGTTTCCCGGTGCGACCGCTCCGGTGTGCGGTACGGGCGGTGGGCGTTCGTCGGCGTGGCGATGGGTTTGTATCTCTGGATGTGTCGGCAGTTCTTCGGCTTTACCGCCGACGACGCGCTGATTATCACCCGCTACGCGGACAATCTCGCCCGAGGCAATGGGCTGGTCTTCAACGTGGGAGAACAGGTGGGCGCGTTGACCTGCCCGCTGATTGCGTTGCTGCAAGCGGCCTTGGTCCATCTGACCGGGGCGCCGGTGATCGCCTACAAATCCCTGTCGATCACCCTAGTGGTCACGGTCCACGTGCTCTGCCTGTGGCATCTGCGGCGCCTCGACGGGACCGTCTGGCTGTACACGGCCTTGGTGTTGACCTCGCCGTACGTTGCCCTATGGACCGTCGGTGGGATGGAAACGCCCGTGCTGCTGTTTCTGGTGACCACCGCCACGTTGAGTTACCTGCGGCAAACCGACACGAACACGGGCCGGATGCATACGACCGGTTTCTCACTGCTTGCGGGACTGGCCTTTCTGGCGAGGCACGATTCGGCCGTCTTCTTCGGGTTGCTGGTGCTCGATCTGTTGATTCGCCGCCGGCAACGGGCGTTCTGGCTCATTGTGCCGGGCGCGCTGGTGGCCGGTGGATGGCTACTATTTGCCCAGTGGTATTACCACGACCTGTTGCCCACGTCGTACCACGTTAAGATGGCCGCCTGGCCGTGGTACGAAGTGAAACGCAACGCCGCGTATTTGGCACAAGGGGTGATCGTTTCGGGGTTGGCGTGGATCGTGTTATGGACGGCCGCGCGGTTGGTGGCCGGTGGTACTTCGTCTCGCCACAAAGTGTTGCGTCATCTGAGGGAGCATCGAGGGCTGTACTTTGCCTTGACGGGCGTGGCCGCTTACGGGCTGTTGACGGCGACGAAGCACATGATGTTTTCGTATCGGATGTTCGTGCCGTACCTGCCCGCGGCGGCCCTGGCGCTGTTGCCCTTGCTTGCGATGACCCGAGCGGAGAAACCCGCCCGCCGGATCGTTTCGCAGATCGTGCTGGGATTCACGGTCGTCGCGATGCTGGTGGTGCAAGTGATGACGATCCGCCAGATCGACCTGTTTTCCATCAACCCGGGTCTGGTGGGCGAGTATCCCCAGCTTGGCCGACGCCACTACGCCCGGGTGTTTGCGCCGGCTCTGCGCTCTGCGGCCGAGGCGGCTGCTGAACATTGGCAAGCCGACGATCGATCGGCCGACCGCCCACCAACGGTCTACACGTTTGCCGGCGGAATGACCTACTATCTGCCCGATGCGCATGTGTACGAAACGCTCGTTTCCTATCGCCACGACCGGCCGTTCGAGATGGCGCACGTCCGCGATCGGGTCGATTACCTGTTCATCCTGGCCCCGGAACACGGCAGCGTCGAAAGCCAGATCGGGGCCAAGTTGCTCGGCCGGCTGGAAGTTGTTTCCCGCCAGACGCTGGAGTTTGATGGCCGGACCAACGAACTGTTGGTGCTCCACAATCCGTCGCCGGGAGTGTATCGGTTGCCACCACGGGTCGACGGTGTGGTAGACTTGGGGGTGGATGATGAGTAACGTCACCGTTTAGCCCGGGCACTTGTGCCCGGTGTTTTGTGGCGCGGTCGTTCCCTTTTTCCCAAAAACGCCGGGCACAAGTGCCGGGGCTAAACAGCTTGCCCAATATGACCACCGACCGCCAACTCTCCATCGCCGCCCGGATCGCTGCCATCGCGGCGGTGGCTTCGTTTGCGTATATCGTGGTCAACAGCCAGCCGACGCATTTCGACGATGCGTACATGTTCATCCGCTACGCGAACAACCTCCTGGCCGGCCACGGACATGCATGGAACCCGGGCGGTCCGGCCGTGTTCGGCAGCACGAGCCTGTTGCACGTCGGCGTGGTGACTTGCCTCAAAGGTTGCCTGCCGGGCGCGTCCGACGCCACGATCTTGCTGGTGGCCGGGGCGATTCCCGCCACGTTGGGCATGGCCCTGATGGTCTTCATCTGCTCGCGATTCAGCCGGCATCCGAGTTTCGCGGGCAATTGGGTCCTCTGGGCGGCGCTACTGCTGCCCGTGTTGATCCTACAGGAGACGATGAAGTATCATCTTCGCTCGGGCATGGACACGATGCTCTCGCTATGCTGCAACGCGGTGCTGATCCTGGCCACGCTTCGGCTGGTTCGGCGACCGGGCGCCGCGGCGACGGCGCTGGTCGTGGCCGCCTCCTATCTGAGCTTCCTCGCCCGGCCCGATAACGGCATCTTCGCCGTGCTCTTTCCGGTCCTTTGCCTCGGGCTGATGACCACCGGGCCGCGCTGGCGCCGGATCGCCGTCTTCGTGGCCGGTATCACCGCGGTCTTGTGTCTCGATTTCCTCGTCAAATGGGCCGTCTTCGGCGCCGGATTGCCGCTTGCCTTCTATGCCAAACAGCACGGCGTGTACCGGGGCTACATGGGCCTGGCGCTCTGGAATCCGGTCGTTTATCTACGCACTTTTGCCGGCGTGGCCATGCCCTTTCTGTGCGTGCTGCTGGTCTGTGCCACTCGCCGCACGCTGCCCGTAATCGTGGCGTTTTTGCTGCCCGTGGCGCTCACGTTCGGCTATTACTTCTCGATCAACCAGATCATGGGCTACGAGGCGCGGTTCTACTATCCCGCGCTGCCGTTCGTGGTCGTTGCCGCCGCACTGACGCTGGACGACCGTTTTCGCGCCAGTTCGCCCGGCAGTCTGATGCCGCGCGGCGAGTTGCTCTTGCGGCTGATTGTCGCCGGGCTGGTCTTGCTCTTCGGCCGCCAGGCGACCTACACGATGGCCCAGGTGTACGAAGACCGATTCCTGCAAGCCACGGCGGTCGACACACTTGGGCTATACACGACCGAGTCGCACGAACCTCTCGTGCTCCAGGGCGACGTGATGGAGCAGCTTGCCGGACTGGCCGCCGACGCCCCGCCGGGTGTGGTCATCGCCCTATCGGAATACGGTCAGGTGGGCGCGGCGGCGCCGCACGTCGAGCTGATCGACATGGTCGGCTTGCACGACGCCGCGTTCGTCCGGGAGGGTTCCTGGAGCAAAGCCCTTTTCGATCGCCGGCCCGACGTGATTTGGTTCCCACACCGGCATTACACGGGCCTGGTCGCCGAACTGCTCTCCAGCGACGAACTTTGGGCCCATTACGACGTCTATCCCGAGGCGTTCGTCTACGGCCTGGCGATCCGCCGCGACGGCGTGTACGCCGAGCGATTGCAGTCGCTCTTTACCGATCGCTGGCACGCACTGTACGGTCCGGTCGATCCGGCCGCGTATCGAGCGCGAGTGAACCGGTAGCGTCTAACGCCCATCTTCCCCCAGCAACACGATCGTGCCCGACCAGTTGCCTTGCGGCACGATGATTTGATCGCCGACGGCAAGTTCTTTGCGATACACGCTCATCCGGGTGCGATTCTTGTCGGTGTAATGAAACGGCGGATCGTCGGTCTTCTTCCAGCCGGTCATGTCGATGCCCGTTTGGGCGGCGGCCGTGGCGACGTGCAGCGTGGCGTCGCGCCGGGCGGTGACGGACATCGTCGCGCGAATACCACCGAAGCTTTGCGTATGCTTCCCGCCACGGAACCGCACGGGCACTTCCTTCCACACGTACGCGCGGTTTCCGTAGGCTCGGGCGTCGTTGTCCAGCGGGGCCATGCGAAAGGCGGAACCCTCGATCCGCCAGTCGGCATTCTCGAAGGTCGTCTTGCTGGGCACGTCGACCGCCGGTGGCGGCGCACTGCGGGGATCGCCCAAATAGGGCGGCGCATCGGCCATCTTTCGATCGCGAAACTTCTCGATCCGGTGGAACGTGAAGTAGTTGGCGTCGTGGGCGTTGTGCGAGCCGTCCCAGGCGGTGCGGCTGGCGGCCACGAGGTCGTCGCCGTCGAACTGCCAGTCGGGATACTGCCAGGCATGGTTTCGGCTGTCGTAATGCCGCAGGATGACCGTCTCGACTTTCCAACGGCGAAGATCGGCCGAGGAGGTGAGTGT
>JABMRP010000342.1 GCA_013202535.1 Planctomycetota bacterium | reverse complement strand
GTTGTCGGTTGTCGGTTGTTATCAATAACGGCGCGGTCGGGAGAGCAGAGCCGATCGCGTTTCTAATTGCCACGGGTCACTCCGCGAGCCCGACCCACGGGATGCAACCCGTGGGCGTGGCTAATCTCCTAATCGCTAATCCTCACGCCAATCTGGCCAAACGCCGGATCAGCCACTCGATACACAGCAATCCGCAAACGCAGAACATCACCCATTTGAGCCATGTTTTTTCCCAGAGTTGATTCGGTTCGTCCCTGTGGGTCTTGGTGGTCTTTCGGTCCTCGATTTGGGCGAGCAGCCCATCGAGGCTTTCCGGATCGATGACCGTATCCACTCCGAAGTACGATTTCCCTCCGGTCCCCTCGGCGATGCTAATCAGCACTTCGTCGTCGAGATTGGTGTTGCTGCTTTCCAGGTCGGATCCGGTCACTTGAATTCGCTTGGCAAGCACTTCGCCGTTGCTCTGGGGAATCGAGAGTTCCAAGCGATAGCGTCCGATGCGCAGCGCGGGAAACCGGCCCACGAACACACCGGGCCAATTCGCCACCGGCTCGAGTCCTACCGACTGAACCGTTCCGTCGGGGAGCACGACGCGCAAGGGCACGACCTGCTTGGACGACGGGGGCAGCACGAGCGGTTGGAATTGGGCGTCGGTCAATTGGGATCGCACCTCGACCGTGCCGTGGACGAGATACGTTTTCTTGTCGCAGTCCAGTGAGCCTCGCGAGGACCCGCGCCGCAGGCGTCCTTGGGAGACGTGCCGGATCAGTTGGGTGTAGAGTTTCTCGAAGTACGCCTCGTCGGCCGCGCGAAGCCGCCACATTTCGCCGCTGCCCAGGTAGAACACTCGCCCGGAGCCGTAAAAGTGGCCGGCGAAGAAGACTCGTTCGGGATCGACTTCGCCGGTGGCCGGATCGGCCATGTAGGCATAGACGGTGGCTCCCCGTTTGGGACCCCGTACGGCGCAACACCCGTACACGCCCTCCAGCTCGGCCCACGCCCGCTGGCTGTCGGCGTTCGTATCGCCGAGGCGGAGAAATTCGGCCTGCAGCCCCTCTCGGGTGAACTCGACCAGCCCGGGCGACTCGGCGCCGAAGTCGTCCGCGTCGATCAGCGAAACACTGCGTTTGAAGACGACCGGATAGAGGGCCCGGACCTGTGTCATCGCCGGATCGTTGCCCTGCTCCAGCCAGCCGTCGACGGCCTCGCCGACGTGGACGGGACCAGCGATTACGATCAGTCCGCCCGCCTGCTGGGCGACCCACTGCTCGATCAGTTCGATCTGGCCGCCCAACTCTTTCCAGTCGGGATCGATGGCGATAATGCAATCGTACTCAAACAATTCGGCCGCCGTGGGCGGAAATTCGTCGAGAATGTCGTCGGCGTCCTGCGAGATTCCCACCTGGGCGGTTTGCAGGAGCACGTCGACGGTCGCTGAACCGTCGCGGCGGAGTTGGTTGCGGAGAAAACGATACTCGCGCGTCGGGCCGCCGGCCAGCAGCAAGATCCGATTCTTGCGATCGACCGCTTCGACCTCCGCGGTGAGTTGATTGTCCTCGGGATTGGCGTCGCCGGCGTCGGCCTTGACCCGGAGGGTGAGAATCCGCCGGCCGAGTCCCTCGGGGGTCAGCGTGAAGGTCACCGGTTGCGGCTTCTCGTCCATGGTCAGCGACAGCGAGTCCTCGAGCTGGTCGGTTACCGCCGCGCCATCGCCCGGGCCGTCGCGAGCCGGACGCGAAAGCAACTCAACGAGTACTTTCTTGCCGGTCATCCCCTCGGCCTTGATCACGCCGTTGACCGTGTAGTCGTCGACCGTCTCTCCTTCGGCGCCCGCGTAAACCCGCTCGGGTGCCTGGAAGCTGCTGACGGCCACGTTGGCGGTCGGTTTCTACTTCGAGCCTACCCCGACGGTATTCACGTGAATCTTCGCGTCGAGAGCCACGTCGACGGCCGCATCGACCCCTATGCCGGCATTGGAGCGGCCGTCGCCGAAGAGGATGAC
>JABMRP010000341.1 GCA_013202535.1 Planctomycetota bacterium | reverse complement strand
GTGGTGAGTTTCTCGATTGTTTAGCCCCGGCACTTGTGCCCGGCGTTTCGGGGCACTTCCAACGCCGGGCACAAGTGCCTGGGCTAAACGACTCGTTGCTACACCAACTTACCAGATCACCGCCCGCGGTATCAACCGTCGGTCCCTTGCAGCAGGGCCAGGGTACCCAGACCGTAGAACGTGTACTCGACATCGGCCGTGTCGTCCCATACTCCGGCTCCGAAGCCGCCCTCGGGCCGCTGGAGCGACTGGGCAAAGCGCCCGGCCGCCTGAAGGTCGATCTCCGCGACGGTATCCAGATCGACCAGCGTGTGCAGGGCGGTAAACGTGCTCAGCAGATCGGCCACGGGCATCCGCGTATTGGCTGCGAACCCGCCTTCGCCGTTCTGCATTGCCGATAAGAAGCCCGAGGCTCCCGATCGGGCCGGTTCGTCGACGGCGTCCAGCAGCCGAAGCAGTCCCACGGCCGCGGCGGTGGGGTTCGTACCGCCGCGCTTCAGACGGGGGAGTTCGACGAATCCGCCGTCGTCGCACTGCCGGGACCGTATCAGACCGATCGTCCGCCGGGGGTCGACCGGCGGCTCGCCGACCAGTTCCATCGCAAGGGTGGCCAGGAACGTTTGATAGGTACTGCCCTGATGTCCCCGCGGGGTCTTCGTATATCCGCCGTCGTCTCGCCACAGAGGGGTCAACGTTTCGCCCACCATCCGCAGGCGGTCAAACCCCGCGGCGGCGAACGGGTCCTCGCCGGTAAACGCTTCCAAGAGCACCGCCGCATAGACCAGCGAGAGGAAATCGACGGTGGGCACGGGTTGACCGAGCCGGTCGCCGACGAAACGGGCCAACCGGGCGGCCGTCTCCTCGTCGATCGTCCCCAACAACATCAACGACCGCAGGGCAAAACCCGTGTAATACGGATCGCTGGCTCCCTGGCGTCCGGAGAATCCGCCGTCGTCGTTTTGGCAAGCGCGCAAATAGGCCGTATTCCGCGTACGCATTTCCTCGGGCAGGCCGGCCGCTCCGGCAGCCAGTCGCAGGGCCATGCTCTGCACGTAGTTGGTTTCCGGGAAGGTCATGACGGGCCCTCGCCGAGGAGCTGCTCGTACATGGCAACCGTTTCCCGGGCCATCCGCCGGGTGTGATAACGCTCGTGAACGGCACGCTGCCCGCGGCGGCCACATTGGGCGGCCTGTTCGGGATTCTGGATCAACCGTTTCAGTCCGGCGGCCAGCGCGGCCGGATCGTCCGGATTGCAGAGCAGCCCGCCGCCGGTGTCTTGGACCATCTCGATAAACGCCCCGTGAGCGGGCAGCACGACCGGCACACCGGCGGCCCAGGCCTCGATGATCGGCAGACCTTTGCTCTCGCGATAGACCGTCGGTACGCTCATCAGGTCGAGCGATTCGAGAAAGCGGATCTTCTCGTCGCGGCTCAGCACGCCCGCGTAGTCGAACCGGTCGGCCAGTCCGGCGTTGGCCAATTGCCGTTCGATCCGCCGCAGGTACGGTCGATCGGCCGGGTTCAATTGGCCGGCGGCGCGGAGCCGCATTTTGGGCAATGTTTCGTCGTCGGCCAGCAGTGCAAAGGCCTCGGCAAGCTGATGCAATCCTTTGTCGGGGCATATCCGGGCAAGGTAGCCGATCGTGATCGTTTGATCGTCGCGGAAAAAGGGGACGGGACTCTTTTGTGCGAAGCACCCTTCGGGCCTTTCAGGCAAAAGAGTCCCGTCCCCTTTTTCCGCATCTCCTTTTCCCCCATCCGGCGGCACGGGATAGCCGTCGAGGTTCAATCCGGGATGGATGACGTGAATCTTCTCGCGGGGATAGTCCAAGTACTCGGCCATGAAATCGGCGTAGTAGCCGTTCATCGCCACCAAGGCCGCCAGATCCGCGCTACGCCGGCGGAGCAGATCGCGAGCCTGGGAGAGAAACGGCTCGGGCAGTTGCTCGACGAACAGGTCCTCGCCGGTCAGACTGCAAACGACCGGTACTTTGAGCCGGCGGTGGATCTCGCGTGCCACGCCCACCAGCAGCACGTTGGACAGGTGAACCACGTCCGGCTTCGGCTGAGTCGCCAGGAAGTCGACCAGGCGATCCAACTCGCGTCGCTGTCGTCCTTCCTCGCCTTGCAGGACCGAAACGGTCAGCGCCCCCAGGCTCTCCGGTTGCGTGCTGGCGGCGCGTCGGGTGACCAACCGCACCAAGGGCGACCAATCGAGCGTTCGGGACACCAGCCGGGGTAGATGCCGAAACAGGGCCCATTTCTGCTGCAAGTAGACGTTGATCCCGCCCAGCTTCAAGGGCGCGTAGTGGCGGCTTTCGGTGGCGGAAACACCTTCGGTGTGCAACGGCGTGTAGAGCGGCACGATCAGGGTGTCGTGGCCCAGAGCCTGAAGTGAACGGGCCAACTCGTGGCCGTGCAGGCAACTTCCGCAGTAGGCCGCGCCCGCTCCGGCTACCAGATGGACGACGTTCATCGGGCCCTACTCGTACTTCCGGTCCAGCAGTACATTGAGGAGGAAATTCAGCACGCGGCGGAGCGGCTCCCCCGGCAAGGAGTCGGCCACCTCACACGCCCGTTGGCGGTGCTTGTCGACGAGCCGGACCGCCTTGTCGAACGCTCCGGCCTGTTGGTAAAACCGGCGCACTCGCTGGATCGTCACCGCGGCGGTCGCGGGACCGGCCAACAACGATTCCATCTCGCGCCGATCCTCCTCCGGGAGTCCTTCCAGAGCCAGGGCCCAGAGGATGGTGGGGCGGCCGCCGAAAACGTCGGTCCCCGAGGTCCGCTTGTTGGTCCCCTCGGCGTTCCAATCGTCGAGGTCGTTGAGAATCTGGAAGGCCACGCCCATGTGGCGGGCGAACCGGGCGATCGGCTCGCGATAACCGTCCAACGAACCGGCCAGCCGCAGTCCGGCGTAGAGGGCCGCCTGAAACGCCGGGGCCGTCTTCAAGGCATAGATTCGCAAGGCGTCGCGGGGTGTCAGCCGTTTGTCCAGCGCGTCGCGCCAGACGAGTTCGGCACCCTGTCCTTCGCAAAGCCGGGTATGGGCGTCGGCCAACTCGGTCAATACGTCGCAGACCACCTCGGCTCCCAGGGTCTCTCGCTGGCCGCTGACGATCCGGTATCCCATTCCGATCAAGTAATCGCCCACGTTGATCGCCGTGGCCGTGCCGTACTTGCGGTGCAAGGTCGGGATGCCGTAGCGGAACAGATCGTCGTCTTCCACGTCGTCGTGTACCAACGATGCTTTGTGGAAGGTTTCGATGGCCAGAGCGACTCGGCAAACCGCCTCGGGCAATCGAGCCAGATGCTCGGCGCCGTCGGCACCGGTTCCCCGGCCGCCGCCCAACGCGTCGTGGACGGCCAGTGTGACGAAAGGCCGCGAGTACTTGCCGCCCTCGACGAGAAAATCGTAGGCGATGGCCTCGGTCGCCGCCGCCGGGTCGAGCCCCGCCAGTCCGTCGCCGTTCGACTCGACCAGCCGCGGCCCGTCGTGCCGCCGGGGGACCAACCGCTCCAACTCGTCGGCATCGAACATCCCCTTGGCCGTGCGCATCAAGTGCAAGTACGTTTGCGTTTGGACCTCCGCCGGACGATGCGGCGTGTCGATCATCTCCAACACATGGTCTTCATCGGTCTGGCTGTCGCGACACTCGCTGGCCAACAGGGGGACGGCCATGCAGGGGATGCCCGCCAGAACGATCTTGTCCAGCGCCTTCTCCAGCGTATTCAAACAGGCGACACCCGCAATCGCGTCGGCCTGCCCGCGAAGAATCATTTGCAACACCACCGGCGAACCCTCGGCGATGAGCACCTGGTAGCCCTTGGCTTCGGCCCGCGCCCGCAGATCGGTCAACCGGCAGGCACCGCAGTTCTCGCAGAGCAGCCCCAGTTCGCTGTACTTGGCCGGACACGTCTCCGCCTTGCGCAGGCAGTGCGGCAGGAGCAACAACCGCCGATCGTACGGCACGGCCGCCACCTGATCGCGCCAGAAGGCCGTGGCCAGCGTGACCATCGTCCAGCCGAGATAAGCGTTCGGTTGGTTCAATTCATCGAGAACCGCGAGGGCGTGGGCTTCCATCTCGCGCCGCGCCAGCGGAAGCGTCTTGTCCAACGTCGCGGCCAGGGCGATCGCGCGGGCGCGGATCTCCCGCCGAAGCGATTCCGACTGGGGTACCTCTTTGTCATGCTTCGCGCTGCCGCTGGAAGCGGACGGGAAGTCTCCGTCCGGGGCACGCTGCACGGCAGACGGTCGACGATTCGGGAGTGCGGTGGCCAAGGGTGAGATCTCTTGGGGTGAGTTCGCTCAGGCAGTGTTCTCGGGCTTGCCGACCGATGTTGGGGTGGTCCGCGCGGACGGCTCCCAGCGCGATCGGTCGACCGCGTGACCCAGTGCCGCCACCGTAAATATCAGCGGATACAACCTTTCATAATACCACAGCTTGGCAAAGTAGAAACCGATGGGGCTCGATTCCTGGTACATTTCGGCCTCGACCCCCCCGATCAGCCAGGCCACGCCCGACTCGGCCGCTGCACGGGCCAGCGGGTCGTTTCCCGTGGAAATCAGGGCTTCGGTTGCCACGGCCGTCTCTTCGACGCTGGACACTTGCGCCGCGGATGCCCCCGGAGCGTCGGGGTTCTTACCACCCCACCCTCCGTCCGGATTCCTGTGGTCGACCAGCCATCGAAGCCCCGAGCGGGCCGGTTGGCTGTCGCAAAGGCCCAGATCGCGGTAGGCCAGCAACACCCGGGCGGTGCCGTAGACGGGGTTCTCCTCCAGCGGATGGTCCTGGTTGCCGAACCACAGCGGAACCCACGAACCATCGGGGCGCTGGTGCTTCGCCAGGAAGGCCAATCCCCGCCGCGTGGCCGAATCGAGGCGACGAACGGTTCGCTTCACCAGCGGTGTCTGGGCGATATTCTTCCAAACGAAAAACGCCCGAAGCGCGTGCGCGGTCAGATCGACACCGCTACGGTCGAAGGGCAGCTTCCCCCAACCGCGGCAGAACGTGGGCCAGCCGCCGTCGCGATTCTGTAGATCGAGCAGCCAGCCGATGCCGGCGATGGCAGCCGTGTCGAGAGTCGCTTTTTGCCGCTGGTCGGCAGAGTCGCGCATCGCGGCCAAGGCCAAGAGGGCGCCGGGCGTGTCGTCGGCGTCGGGGACCGCGCCGCTCTTATCGGTCCAACCCCAACCGCCGGGCGCCGCGCCGGTAAAAGGATGAGGCTGTCGATGTTGGCAGGAGAGGAGCCAGTCGAACGTCGC
>JABMRP010000340.1 GCA_013202535.1 Planctomycetota bacterium | reverse complement strand
GGCGATGGCCCCTCCGGCGATGGCCCGTCCGGCGCTGGCCCGTCGGGTGGTGCAGAGCCGGGCGATTGGCGCGGGTATCGGCGACGCACGTTGACGGACTCCCAAAAGGCCCTCTTCAACGAGGGGGATAACGTGATTTCCGTGCGATGCGGGCAAGGTGAAAACGCGGGGGGTGTCGATTTGGGGATTCGCTGGATCGTGATCTCCCGAGAAAGCGGATCGTAACGGTTCTCTCGCCCGAATCGATTGCCACAAGGCCCCCCGCTCCGTTCCGGCCATGGGCCACCGATGTGCCCCCTCCTCGTGTTTTTGTCAAGCTACACTTGAACAAATAACCGCGTACGGAATTTCTCGCATTCGCAACCACGCTGCCGACCACTCAAGGCTCCATGACTCCGACCAATTACAGCGTTTTCCTTGTCGACGACGATCCGGCGATTCTGCGGCTCTTGGGCCATTGGCTGGAGAAGGCCGGGTACACCGTTCGTCCGTTCGACAACGGCGAAGAGGCCCTTGAGGCGATCGAATCGCAGTGCCCCGATTTTCTCATTACCGATTGGGAAATGCCGGGGATGAACGGTCTGGAGTTGTGCCGCCGGGTTCGCCAACTCGATCTGCCCCACTACGTGCATATCCTTTTTCTCACGGTTCGGTCGAGTACCGAAGAGACGGTGGCCGGGCTGGAGGTCGGTGCCGACGATTTCCTCTCCAAACCGATCGACCTGGAAGAACTGCTGGCCCGCCTGCGATCCGGTGCCCGCGTGCTCACCCTGGAGCGACGTTTGAGCCTCATGGCCCAGACCGACCCGCTGACCGGGTTGCTCACGCGACGAACATTTTTTGAAAATCTGGAAAAGGAATGGTCGCGCGCCACCAGGCATCACGTGCCGCTGTCGGTGGTCATGCTCGACATCGACTTCTTCAAGCGAATCAACGACGTTCACGGCCATCCGGCGGGCGACGCGGTCCTCAAGACGATTGCCGAGTTGCTCAAGGACGGGTGCCGCACCGCCGACGTCATCTGCCGGTACGGCGGCGAAGAGTTCTGTGCCGTGCTACCCGAGACCAACGAGCGGCAAGCGGCGCACTGGGCCGATCGCGTTCGCCGGAAGCTGGCGTCGCACGCCATGCAACTGGGCGACCGCGAGTTCCACTTGACGGGGAGCTTTGGTGTCGCCGAGCGACTCGATGATACGCAAAATGCCGAGCAACTCGTCGATCTGGCCGATCAGGCGTTGCTCTGTGCCAAGCAATCGGGACGCGATCGGGTCGTGGCTTTCCAGGCGCTCAACCAATCCAACGACGTCCGCGTCGACCAGATGGATCCTTGCGGCATGCTCTTCTATGGAGTTACCGCACGACACGTGATGACTTCGATGGTCGTCGGGTTGCGCAAGTCGGAGACCATCGGCCGCGCCGCCAAGTTCTTCCTTCGCTCCCGAACCAACTCGGCGCCGGTGGTCGACGACGACGGGAAACTGGTGGGGATGCTCTCGGAAAAGGACCTCATGGCGGAGATGATCTCGCTCGACTCCTGGAACCGCCCGGTCGGCGAGGTGATGAAACCGAATGTCATCTGCTACGAAGAAGACGCGCCGATTCGCAGCATCTACGAATTCCTCTGCCGTGTTTCGATCCGCCGCGTGGTTATCGTCAAAGACGGCCGGCCCATCGGGACGATCAGCCGCGGGACGTTGCTGCGATGGTTCAGCAATCTGGCCGCCTCCCGCGGACTCGTGGAAAACGAGACCTCCGCGGATCCTCGATTCAACGTCGACGCCCATCGCTCCCGGGAATGTCTGGTGGAGCTTGCCCAGGAGCTATCGCGTCAGGCCATCGAACTGGGGCACCGGTGCGGCGAGGAAACCGACGATCTGGTCCCCTACGTGGTGGGCGGAGCGACCCGAATGCAGGAACTCGTCAACGATCTGCTGTCCTACTCCGGATCCGGCACCGCCGGCGGCACCGCCGTGATGGGCGGCACCTCGCTGGACTGACCGACTCGGGACGACGTACGTGGGCGATTGCCTACGGGCCCTCTTGGGCAGCCACCAATCGTCCGATCCCCACGTCGACGTACTGCCCGCCCATGGTCTGCTTGCAGTGGACGGCCAGGACGTTCTTGCCGGGGCGAATCGCGGCCCGGGCTGCGGCGCGGATTGTCATCTCCTCGTAATCCACCGTGAACTTGTCCGCTTTGGCTGCCAGAACCCCGTTGATGTAGATCTCCACGTCTTCGTCGTGATGGACCAGCAACATCAGGTCGTCGTCGGCGGCGTCGATCTCGGGAAGCTCGACCTGCCGACGGATCCAAATGCTCTGGGTATTCCACACCGTGCCGACCGTCGCGCCGGGTGTCTCCTTGGTGCCGAATCCGCCTTCCCCCTCCTTCCACGCCGAATCGTCGAACGATTCCTTGAACCAATCTTCCGCCGGCCGATCCAACGCGTAACGCCAGACAACCGGCTTGGTCCTGGCCGTGGGTACCAGCGGGTGGAAGACGGGTAGCCGGCCCTGATTTGCGGCGACGGTCTTCTCGACGTCCACTTTCGTGATTGCCCGATCGTAGGTCATCAGCCCGTTGCACTCGGTTTCCACGTCGGTGGTTTGGGTGTAAACCGCGGCGTCGAGACCTTGCGATGCTCTCAATCCCCAGACGCCTCGCAGCAGCCGTTGGTAGCGGCTGGTCAGTTCGGCGGCGCTGGCCGTCTCGCGATATCCCCAGGTCTTGTCGGTCCATGTATGCCCGTCGACGCCCAGTTTCAAGCCTCCGAATTCGCCGAGCACACCGACCCGGTCCGATTGCGGCGGTGGTGCCCCGGGGCCCGGGTACCGATGGATGTCGAGCACGTCGCCGGTTTCCTTGTCGGTCCAGCCGCTGGCGTTGTTGACCAGCCGCGTGGCGTCCCACTGGTTGACCAACTCGACGTAACGTTCCGTATCGTGCTGTCCCCAGCCCTCGTTGAACACGACCCACATGACGATCGACGGGTGGTTGCGAAATCCGTCGACCATGCGGTGCAATTCGCGCTCGAACTGTTTCTTCGACTCGGGCGTTTTGTTGTTGGCGCTGGGCATGTCCTGCCAGACCAGCAACCCGAGCTTGTCGCACCAGTAGTACCAGCGATCCGGCTCGATCTTGACGTGTTTTCTCGCCATGTTGAAGCCGAGTTGCTTGGTCACCTCGATGTCGTAGCGCAGCGCTTCGTCGGTCGGCGCGGTGTACAGTCCGTCGGGCCAGAACCCCTGGTCGAGCGGGCCGATCTGGAAAACGAACTGGCCGTTGAGTCGCATCCGCGGATGCCCGTGCTCGTCCTTGACCCGTTCGATCTTCCGCATGCCGAAGTAGCTGCTCACCTCGTCGACCGTCTTACCGCCGGCGGTCAATCGCACGGTCAGGTCGTAAAGGAACGGTTCGTCGGGAGACCACAGTTTCAGCCGGTCTTTGGGGATGGCCAGGCGGATTTCGTCGGCAACGCTTCCCGAAGCCCGGCCGATCTCCTTGCCTTCGTCGGAGGCGACCACCTCGATCGCATGTCCCGCGCCCGTACCGCCGCACGCGGCCTCCAGCCGCAGGCACGAGCCGTCGACGTCGGGGACCAATACGAGACGCCGGATCTGGGCCTCGGGGACCGGCTCCAGCCACACCGTCTGCCAGATGCCCGTGCTGGGCGTGTACCAGATGCCCCGCGGATTGTCGACTTGTTTTCCCCGCGGTTGGTCGCCGCTGCTGGATGGATCGAACACTCCGACGATCAACTCCTGCGGCCCGGTTCCTTTCAGCGCGGCGGTGACGTCGAACGAGAAGCTATCGTACCCGCCGCGGTGGGTGCCGATCTCGCGGCCGTTGACATGCACGGTCGCTTCCCAGTCGACCGCCTGGAAGTGCAGCACGACGCGCTGCCCCTTCCAATCGTCGGGCACCTCGAACGTGCGCCGATACCAAAGTCGAGTGGTCCGCCGGCCCACGCCCGAGAGAGCCGATTCGATGGGAAAGGGAACCAGGATCTGCCCGGCCAGTTCCTTGCCCGTTGGTACGGTCTCGTTCGGCTCGGCCATCGCATATTGCCACAACCCATTCAGGTTGAGCCACTGCCGGCGAACCATCTGCGGGCGCGGATACTCGGGGTGGGCGTTTTCGGGGCCGACGTCTTTGGCCCAACGGGTCATCAGCGGCCCGGCCGCCGGTTTCCACGGCTCGGCCCCAGCCGGCCACGCGGCACAACCACACGCCAACACCATCAGGACACGTACCAAACCGTTCGTCTTCATCGGTTCACTCCCGGGAAAAATAGCGACGCGAATCGAGATCCAAGACCGCGATTCATCATAAGGCGTCGCGCCGGGAAGTCAACGGTCCGGCCGAGAATGGACGGCACCGTATAGTAGCCATCTCGCTCCGCGAGATGTAGCCTTTGAAGGTCCAGGGGGGATGGCCACATCTGGCCGGAGCCACGGGCTGCATCTCGCTCCAGCGAGATGGCTACTATACGGATTACAGTCCGGCGAAGTCGATCGGCTGGCGATCCTTGCGGTTGCCGAGATAGCTGAACATCTCGGGGTCGACGGCGAAGCCGATCTTATGCACCGATCCGTCGCAGAAGACGAAATTGCACCCCGCGACGTGCGGGCTGCCGAAGCGGAACGTACTGCTCACGCCCATGCGGTCCTGCAACGGCGTGCGTCCGCCGGCGGGGTTGCTGGGATCGAAATACGTGTTGCGGTAGTTGTCGTTGTTGAACCCGGAGTACATGCTCTCGTTGTCGCCGCCGCTGGTTCCCGTGGCGTACCAGTCGGGCCCCAGATACTTCTCGCCGATCAAGATCGTATTGCTCTGCCCGTCCAGCACGTGCGCCGACGCCACTTCGCTGCGCTGGTAGCTGATACCGTTCCAGGTGCGCGTGTCGAGCCAGTTGGTGTACGTCTGGGCCTCCGACCAGCCTTGCGGGACCTGCCCCGTTTCGTTGGAGTGTTGGCTTCCGCAGTTGATGGCGTAATCACCTCGGGCTGCCACGTTGGGTCGGTTGTCGTTCGATGCCGCGTTGAAGGCCACGAACGTTCCGCCGCTCGGCTTGGGGTAGACGATCGTCTTTCGCCGGCTGGGACAATTCATGTAGACCAGCGGCATGTGCGTTGCTTCGTTGACTCCGTCGAGCTGTCCGGAACTCAGCGTATCCGGATCCCCGTCGGCGCCCAATTCGTGAACCGCCGTCTGTTCCATGTAGGGCAAGAGGTTGTAGACCCAGCCGCCGGGCTGTTCTCGAGAGAATCCCCGATCGGGGTCGCCGATCCAGTACCAACCCCATCCGCCGGTCGGGTAGTGCCCATGTGTGCCCAGATGATGCAGCGTCGCGCGGCCCATCTGGTAGAGGTTGTTCGAGCACTGGGTGCGCCGCGCCGATTCGCGAACCGACTGCACCGCCGGCAAGAGCAGGCCCATCAAGATCCCGATGATCGTGATGACCACCAGAAGCTCGACCAGCGTGAAGCCGCGTGCCACTCGGCGCGTGCCGGGGCAACGGCGGACCCGTAGGACAGAAGCCGTCGCGCGCGGACGGCCAGCCAGTAGACGTGCCATGGGTACGTGCCTTTGCTCTGTTTCCTTGCCCACCTAAATTGTACCCAATCGGCCGATTTTTAGCAAGATCCGGTTGCACCCCCTGTTGGGTGGGATCTGGTTGGGGATCGAGGATTTCGTCCAAAAACGCCCATCAGCCCCCGGCTCTGCCGGGGGGTCGCGCCGAGAAACCTCGGGCTCGATCCGCCGCCGAGATTCGCGTACACTGCGGTCATGCCGCAACCCACATCACCCGACCATCGGTCCGACCGCGAGCCGAAACGGCCTCCGCTTACCCCGTGGCGGGCTTACCTCCACGAGGTGATCTTCGAGGCCGATACGCCGGCCGGCAAAGCGTTCGACGTGGTCCTGTTGGCGGCCATCGTGCTCAGCGTCGTGGCGGTCATGCTGGAAAGCGTGGCCGATATTCGGGCCGATTGGGGAACTCAACTCCTGGCCATCGAATGGGCGTTGACGATCCTCTTTACCCTGGAGTACGTCGTGCGACTGCTCTGCGTGGGCCGGCCGTGGCGCTATGCCACCAGTTTCTTCGGGCTGGTCGATCTGGCGGCCGTCATTCCCACCTACCTGAGCATCTTCTTCACCGGCTCGCAGGCGCTGATCGTGATCCGCACGCTGCGCCTGGTGCGGGTGTTCCGCGTGTTGAATCTCACGAACTACCTCAGCGAGGCCAACGCCCTGCTCACGGCCCTGCGGAGAACCCGGGCGAAGATCGTCGTCTTTCTGGTCGTCGTGATGACGCTGGTGCTGATCCTCGGCGCGGCGATGTATCTGATCGAAGGCCCCCAGCGCGGCTTCACCAGCATCCCGATGAGCGTCTACTGGGCGATCGTCACAATGACCACCGTCGGCTACGGCGACATCGCCCCACAGACGGTCGCCGGCCAAGCGTTGGCCGCGTTGGCGATGATCCTCGGCTACAGCCTCATCGTGGTGCCCACCGGCGTCTTCTCCGTCGAGATGGTCGCCGCCGCCGGGCAGCAGCGGCGAACCAGCCCG
>JABMRP010000339.1 GCA_013202535.1 Planctomycetota bacterium | reverse complement strand
GTGATGGTGGTGCGGGGGCAGGTATTGATGCACGAAGCCCGGGCGTTGCAGGGAGAAGAGCCCGACTTCGCCCTGGCCGAACGCAATCGGAAGATGGCGCGCCGGAAGTACGAAGAAGCAATCGATATATTTCGTCAGGCACAAGGCCGCGACACCTTGCTGACCCAAGCCACGAGCAAGGCGATGTATTTGATCGGCGTCTGCCAAAAAGAAGCGGGAGCGTATGGCGACGCGGTGCATCAGTTTACCCGCACGCGAAAGAAGTACGCCAATACGGCAGAGGCTTTTGCCGCGCGATTCCAGGAGGCCGAACTGTTGTTGCAGTCGGGGCAAGACGCCAAGTCGCTGGCCGCGTACCGGGAGGTGTTCGAGGGAGTTTCCGACCCGGCCAACTTCAGCAACCCCTGGCTTTCGCTGGAGGAACTGCAAAACCGCACGATGAAGGCGTACCGGCACTACCTCGAGACACAGAACTACGAAGTGGCCCTGCAACTTGCCCAACACCTGTCGCCCCTGTTCTCGGTCGCCCGAGGCATGGAATTGACCGCCGAAACGCATCGGGCCTGGGGCCACGCGCTGCTGGAACAGGCCGACTCGATGTCGCTGGCCGATGCCGAGGTCGTGCGGAGCCAGGGCCGGACACAATTACGCCGGGCCGGTAGCGGGTTTTCCCGGCTGGCCCGGCGGCAGTTTGCCGCCAGCGAGTACACCGATCTCCTTTGGGACAGCGCCAATGGCTATTTCGAGGGCCACGACTATCGCAACGCCGCGCGGATCCTCGATAAGTATCTGAAAAACGAATCGAGACGTCGCCGACCCCGGGCGTTGTCCCTCCTGGGACAAGCCAAGCTGGCCCTCGGTCGGTTCGAGGAGGCGCTGCAGGACTTCGGCGAATGTATCGAGTTCTATCCCAAGGACGCCGCCAGTTTTCAGGCCCGGCTCATGGCCGCCAACGCCTATCTCGAAGTCGACGATGCGGAGAAGGCCGAGGCGATGCTCCGCGAGAACCTCAACAGCGAGCTCACTCCGGCCAGTAAGGAATGGCGAGATTCGCTCTTCGCCCTGGGAAAACTCCTCTACTTCGCCGAACGTTTTGACGACGCGCTGCGCGTGTTGGAGGAATCGGTCGAACGCGGCGCCGGAACGGCTCACGAAATGGAAGGCAACTACCTGATCGCCATGACGTATCGCCGGCAGGCCACGGCGGCCGAAGAGCGACTCCATAAGAGCGAGATGGAAAGATCGCGGATGACCGAATTTCGCCAAGTGCGGGAACTCCTCGGCGCGTCTCTGGAACACTTGCAGAAATCCCGCGACGGACTGCTCGACCGCCAGGAAGGGACTCAGTCGATCGAAATGTCCGACCCGGTCGATCTGACCGGTGCCGAGAAAGCCATGTTGCGCAACTGCTATTTCCTTATCGCGGGCACGCTGTTCGACCTCGATCAGTACGAGGCGGCCGTCAAGGCCTATTCGCTGGCTACCAACCGGTATCGAAATTCCCCCGAGGCGCTGGAAGCCTACGTCCAGATCGCCAACGCCTACCGGCGCATGCAGCGTCCGCTGGACGCCCGCGGCACCCTGGAACAGGCCAAAGTGTTGCTGAAACGAATGAAGAATGATGTTCCCTTCGAGGAAACAACCAATTACACGAAAGAGGAATGGGGTGAACTGCTGGATTCATTGGCTGAAATGTGAGAAGTAGGGACTAGGGATTAGGGACTGGGGACTGGGGATTAGGGATTAGGGACCACTGACATCGGACGATTGGCTGCTGACTATGGAAACTGAACTGCTGGCTCAAGGGGTCGAACGAAAGTACGAATGCCTGGAGCAATTGCGCGACTTGGGGCGGCGCCAGATGGCTCTGGTCGACCAGGGCGAGATGGCAACGTTGCTCGACGTGCTGGCGGCCAAACAGCGTCTGCTGGTCCGCTTGCAGCAGATCGAGAAAGCGCTCGACCCCTTTCGAGATCAGGACGCACGGCAACGTCAATGGGTGTCGGAAAGCCAACGGCTCGCGTGTGCCGAGAAGCTAAACGGCTGCCAAGAGCTGTTGCGGGAAATCGTTGCCCAAGAGAAGCAGAGCGAACAACGCCTGATCCGCCGGCGCGATGAGGCGGCAATTCAGCTCCAGGGAGTTCACGCGGCGCGACAAGCTTGCGGCGCCTACGGAGACAAACTGGACCACAACAACGCCGGGCAAATCGACCTTCTATCCGACACGTAGTCCGTAAAGAAGAGGAATGACGCCATGGCCGGAAACGAGTTGTCCACCAAGGACAAGACCGCGTTGCCGGACGGAAACACCGACCTGGAGACGGTGCTGGCCGCCTGGCACGCCGCGACGTTGCGGCTGGAGCGGACCCACTCCGCGCTGCAGTCGGAAGTCTGCCGGTTGACCGACGAGTTGGAAGTGAAGAACCGGGAGCTGGCGCGCAAGAATCGTCTGGCCGACTTGGGCCAAATGGCGTCCCACGTCGCCCACGAAGTACGCAACAATCTGGTGCCCGTGGCCTTGTACATGAGTCTGCTGCGGCGCCGGCTCGCCGATACGCCGAACTGCCTGGAAGTGCTGGAGAAGATCGAAGCCGGATTTACGGCGCTGGACGCCACGGTCAACGACCTGTTGCACTTTACCGTCGAACGCGATCCCAGGCGGCAGCCCGTCGACATCGGCCAACTGGTCGAGGAAGTACACGCCGCCCTGGCACCCCAGTTGATGGCCCAGGGAATTACCACCACCGTCGACGTCGCCGCCGGGCACGTTGTCGCGGCCGATCGCGACATGCTCCGCCGGGCCGTCTTAAATCTGGTGCTCAACGCCCTGGACGCCATGCCCGAAGGGGGCGACTTGATCGTCACTTCCTACGTCGCCGAAGAAGGCGTCGAACTGGAAATCGCCGACACGGGGCCCGGCATGAGCGAAGAGACCCGACGGCGAGCGTTCGAGCCGTTCTTTACGACCAAAAACACGGGCACCGGATTGGGGCTGGCCATCGTCAGCCGCATTGCCGAGGCCCACCACGGCGACGTCCGAGCGGTCAATTGCCCCGACGGTGGTACCGCCGTGACACTCCGCATCCCCCATCGTATCCTCAAGGCTGCCGCATGATCTCCAACGCCGATTCCAACCAATCGACCGGCCGCGTGCTGGTGGTCGACGACCATCGCCAGGCCAGGGAATCGATGACCGACGTCCTCCAGCAGGCCGGTTACGACCTGGAGTCGTGCTCCAGTGCCGCCGAAGCCCTGCGCATACTGGACGACCGGGCGTTCGATTGCATCGTGACCGATCTGATGATGCCCGGCATGAGCGGGCTGGAGTTTATCCGGCAACTCCAGCAGCAGGGCAATAGCGCTCAGGTGGTCATGGTGACCGCCCATGCCACCGTCGCTTCGGCCGTCGAGGCGATCCGGCACGGGGCGTTCGACTATATCGAAAAGCCGTTCGACGTCGACCAACTGGAAACACTCGTCGGTCAGGCGATCCGCCACGGCCAATTGTTCAACGGCCACCCCGGCGGCGAAGAGGGCTCCGCGGCCCAGCGGCCGGTTGCCATGATCGGATCGAGCACGGCCATGGAGTCGCTGCGCGGGCGGATTGCCCAAATCGCCCCGACCTCCGAGACAGTGCTCATCCTGGGCGAAAGCGGAACGGGCAAGGAACTGGTCGCACGGGCGATCCACGCGGCCAGCCGGCGCTCGGCCGGACCGCTGGTCAGCCTGAACTGTCCCGTCTTGTCGGCGCAGTTGATGGAAAGCGAGTTGTTCGGCCACGAGCGGGGCGCGTTCACCGGCGCGGAAGCCTCCCGAGTGGGACGCTTCGAGATGGCCGACGGGGGGTCCATTCTGTTGGACGAAGTAACCGAAATCGCGCCGCCTCTTCAGGCGAAATTGCTGCGAGTGCTTCAGGAACGCTGCTTCGAACGCGTCGGATCCAGCGAGACCGTCGGAGTCGACGTTCGCGTGCTGGCAACCACCAACCGCGACCTGCGGACTGCCGTGTCCGAGGGAGAGTTTCGCGAGGATCTCTACTTCCGCCTGGCCGTGGTGCCGCTGAACGTACCGCCGCTCCGCGATCGGGCCGAGGATATTCCCGAATTGGCCGACCATTTCCTCCGCCTCACGGCCGGCCGGCTGCAGCGCCAGCCGTGTACCTTGGAGACATCGGCATGGGAACTGTTGACCCACTACGACTGGCCGGGGAACGTGAGGGAACTGGAGAACATCATCACCCGCGCAAGCGTGCTGGCCGACGGATCGACGATCACGGCCGACGCTTTGCGGCGGTGGCTCATGGACTGCCGCCCGACGGACGGCACGCCGGCCGATTCCGAGGTGCCGGTCGGATTGAGTCTCGAGGAAATGGAACGAAAACTCATCCAAGGGACCCTCGAACACTTCGACGGCCATCGCGCCAAGACGGCCAGCGCGCTGGGTATTGGCGTGCGAACTCTTTCCGGAAAACTACGACAATACGGATACGCGCCCCGAGCCAAACGTCTGGCCAAGGCCGGATAAGGTGGAAGGACAGGGGAGTCATTCATGGAAAATCAAAAACAAACCTTATGTCAACCAAGCGGTAGCCAAAGTCGCCAGGCTCTGGCTCCCGTCTCGGTTGACGCGAGGCGCCGCCATCGGCAGTTTCTGCCGAATCGGGCACGCAGAACGTGCCGATGGGGGACGTTTGCCGGGCAAGTCGTGTCCGGCAGGCGAGCCACGTCGGAGGAGTTCGGAGACGTAGTAACCTTAGAGGAATAAACAAGTTAGGTGGGTACGGCTGCCGCGGGAAAGACCCGCGCGCCCGGATATCGCCAGCCGACCGGTACGACGGTTGCTAGCAGAGATGGGTTGCCCCACAGCCAAACCACGAAACTATCCGAGGCTTTACAGATCGCAACGCCATGTTCCCAGCCCTTTTTCAATCCAACACGATTCCCGTCCTGGAGCAGATGGTTAGTTTCTCCCAGGCGCGGCATTCCGTGCTGGCCGGAAACATCGCCAACCTCGACACGCCCGGCTACAAGGTCCGTGACCTTTCGGTCGACGACTTTCAAAGCCGGCTGAAGGACGCCCTGGAGACAAGACGGAAACAACGGGCCGGCGTTTCGCCGGGCGAGCTGGCTTACTCCGGCATCACCTCCAGCAACCGCCGGGGCGACGGTATGTTGGCCAAGGCTTCGGAAGATTCCAAGAGCATCGTCTACCACGACAAGAGCAACGTCGGCCTGGAATACCAGGTGACCGAGGTGCTCAAGAACCAGATGCAGCACAACCTGGCGCTGACGATTATGAAGAACCAGTTCAACTTGCTCGAAGCGGCGATCAGCGGAAAGGCGTGAGGTAGGGGGGGTAGGGACTAGGGACTAGGGACTAGGGACTAGAGAATAGAAAGACGGAGTCGAGCATGTTTAATGCATTGGACATCAGTACGAGTGCCTTGGCGGCGCAACGCACTCGTTTCAATACGATCTCCAGCAATATCGCCAACGTCTCGACGACGCGCAACGAGGCGGGCGAGCGGGCGCCTTACCAGGCGCGGAAGACCATCTTCCAGGCGGATGACAGCATCGGCGGGCGCCACGGGGCGGTTGGCGTTAAGGTCAGTAAGGTACTGATCGAAGACAGCGAACCCAGGTGGCGACCCGACCCCGATCACCCGGATGCCGTTCCGGAAGGACAACCCCATGCGGGAGAAGTCGCCTACCCGAACATCAACGTGATGACCGAATTTACCGACGCGCTGGACGCCAGCCGGGCTTACGAAGCCAACCTGAGCGTGATCGACGTGACCAAGGACCTCCATCAACAGTCCCTGAGGATTCTGGCCTGATGAACCCGATCAATGGAAATCTTGCCCCGATGTCGATTCCCGGACAGTATTCGGGAATGTCGACGGCGATGGAAACGTCGTCGGGCGGATCGTCGTTTAAGGACATGCTGCTGGGCTCGATTCACCAGGTGAACTCGATGCAGCAGGCGGCCGATCAGGCCATCGAAACGATGGCCACCGGCGGCGACGTCAACCCGGCCGAGGTGCTCACCGCCGTGCAAAAAGCGGACATCGCCTTCCGCATGATGATGCAGATGCGCAACAAGCTGGTGTCCATCTACGAAGAGGTGAAGAACATTCGCGTGTAGGAAGTAGAGGCTGCCGGTGCCGCCGATGGATCGTCGCGGTGTTGTTCGTCTTGGCAATGGAGTGCCGTCCATGGATTTTCTCAATCAGACGTTTTCCCAGATCAAGGATCTTTTCCGTTCGATGACTCCCGGCGCGCGGATCACCGCCGGGTTGTTGTTGGCGGTGGTCGTGGTCAGCCTGGGATACCTGTTTACGCATCAGATTTCCGGCTCCGACACCTTCCTGATGAACGGCGAGCACTTCGCCCCCAGCCAGTTGCCCGCCATGGAGGCGGCCTTCGACAAAGCCGGCCTCAAAGACTACGAAGTGGAAGGCACCCGGATCAAGGTTCCCCGCGGACAGCAGTCGGCCTACATGGGAGCGCTGGCCGACGGCAACGCCCTGCCGCGCAATTTTCACGACTATATCCAGGCCGCGCTGAAGGAAAGCAGCCCCTTCCTCAGCAAACAGCAACAGGCCGCCCGGCTCAAGAGCGCCCTGCAACAGGAGCTTTCCCAAATCGTCGGCGCGATGAAGGGGATCGAGAGGGCCGTGGTCCTCTACGACAGCGAAACCACCGGCGGCTTGCGGCGGGAAACGATCACCAAAGCCTCGGTCAACGT
>JABMRP010000338.1 GCA_013202535.1 Planctomycetota bacterium | reverse complement strand
GCGATGAGCCGGCGGTGCCATTTGAGGATCGTCTCGGGTTTGACGATGGTGACGGTGTCGGCCATGAGCTTGCCGAGGACTACGGCTTTCTCGGCCAGTGTGCGGCGTTCGGGATCGGTGAGCCGGATGCGCTTCTCGATCTGGTCCCGAAGGACCCGATTCTCCTCCAGCAGGTACTCAATCCTGCGCAACAGCTCCTCGTTGACGCTACCACTGATGTAGGCGAGCATTCGTTTCCAGGGCATGAGGCCGTCCTCGTGGTGAGGAGCCGGAGATTACGAAAACGGCTTCATTCCACGAGGAAATTCAGCGCAGACGAGTTTTTTGACCATACGAGGTCTCGATATCCCGCAGACTCTCGCGATAGGTCAGTTGCGCGAAGGCCATGATCAGGAACTGCTCGTAACAGGTCAACGAGCGAACATGGTAATCGCCGCGATACCGCCGAACGCATTTGTTGAACTCGTACTTCGGCAGCCAATCCATCAACTGGGCAAACACCGTCCGGCCCTCGTGCATGCGGGTCTCCTCCTGGGTGGTGGGAGCCGAATACGCCCCCCAGGAGGCCTTTGGAATTGAAATCGAAAAAACTCGTCACAGTGCTTTGGCCCTTATTTGACGGGCATCAACTTGAACTCGACCACTTTTTAATCGGACAGTAGTGAGAATACATCTCAACGCAATCGAGCGATGCGCGGTTCCCACTCTCGACGGCATTACGCGATTCAGTGATTGACCAATACACTTCGGCGACTGTGAGTCCGCCAAGTTCAAAAGAGGCCAAAACACACCGCATCTCCCCCTGACATTTGCGCCTCGGCTGGGCGGTGCAGCGTTAATCTCGTCGGGCCGTTCCGCTGTTCCCTGTGAATAGCAATTTCATAAGGCGGCCCAAGGCCGCAAGCGATCTGTCACTGCAAGACGTGATTATGGTAGCGTATTTGTCATGGTGAACCGTCGCCAGTTTGCCGGCGCCCCATGAAATCTTCCTTTGCGTTGTTTTTTGCCGTGTTTCTCGCCTCCGTCACTCATGCCGCGACATTCTACGTCGCGACCACCGGCGATGATCGAAACCCCGGCACGAGAAACCAACCGTTCGCCACGGTGCACCACGCGCAACTGGCCGCACGCGCGGCGCAGAAACCTGTCACGGTTTTGTTGCGCGGCGGGATGTACTGCCTGTCCGAGCCGCTGGTCTTCACCGCGGCCGATGCCGACACGGTGTGGCAGGCGGTCGAAAACGAAACGCCGGTCCTCAGCGGCGGCGTGTTGCTCACCGGCTGGCGCGAGGTCGCGCCGCAGCGCTGGCAGGTCACGCTCTCCGACGTGGCGGCCGGGCAATGGTATTTCTCGCAACTCTACGTCAACGACCAACGCCGGTCGCGGCCGATTTTGCTGCGCACCGGCTATTTTTCCGTCGCGGGGCAACTGTTGCCGACGAGCGGTGAAAACCCCGACCGTTTCCGCTTCTGCCCCGGCGAGATTCGGGCCGATTGGCACAACCTGAGCGATGTCGAAGTCACGACATTTCACCTCTGGACGATGGATCGGCTCCGGATCAAGTCGGTGGACGCTAGACAGCGCACGGTAACCTTCACCGGTCCGACGCACAGCCACGACCAGGCACCGTTGACGCGCGCGACGTGGTACCGCGTCGAGAACGTTCGCGAAGCGTTGGAAAACCCCGGTGAGTGGTACCTCGACCGCACCACCGGCGTGCTGACGTACCTCGCGAAGCCCGGCGAAAGTGTGCGGCGCACCCGCGTCATCGCTCCGCGGTTACCACATGTCGTACTGTTCGACGGCGCGACCAACGTGACGTTGCGCGGCCTCACGATCGCCCACAATGCCTGGAACACGCCGCCGCTCGGCTACGGTTTTCTGCAGGCCGACGTCGTCGTGAACGGCGCGGTCACAGCGCGCAACACGCGGCAGTGCGCGCTGGAAAACTGCGTCATCCGCCACACCGCGACGTGGGCCGTGGACTGGGGCGACGGTTGCCACGGCAATCGCATCGAGGGCTGCGAGCTGTTCGACCTCGGCGCTGGCGGTGTGAAAGTCGGGCCGACGGAACCCGGTTCGGAGGCTGACACCAACAAGTGGGCGTCGGGCTGCATCATCCGCGACAACCTGATCGCGCACGGCGGCCGGGTTTTTCCGGCCGCGGTCGGCGTCTGGATTGGCAACGCGGACAACAACGTCGTCGAGCACAATGAGATCACGGATTTCTACTACTCGGGCATGTCGATTGGCTGGCGTTGGGGCGCCGGGTTCAGCCCGGCCCATCACAACACGATTGCCGACAATCATATTCACAACATCGGTCAAGGCGTGCTCAGCGATCTCGGCGGCATCTACACGTTGGGCGAATCGCCCGGCACGGTGTTGCGCGCAAACCACATCCACGACGTCAGCCGGGCGCGCTACGGGGGTTGGGGAATTTATTTCGACGAAGGCAGTTCCCACATCGTCGCCGAGTCGAACGTCGTTCATGACACGCAGGACGCCGGGTTCTTCCAGAACAACGGCGCCGGCAATATTGTGCGCAACAATCTCTTCGCGTTGGGCAACAACGCCGCGATTCAGGTCGGCAACCCGCGTCCGACGAACGGAATTCACTTCGAGGGCAACCGCTTCCTGTTGCTCGCCCCGAATCTGTTCGCGACGGGCAATTTCAATGACGACATGACGTTTGCCAGCAACCGCTACTGGCGTGTTGGCGGCGGGCCGATCAAATTCCTCCGCGACGAGTCGCTTGACGACTGGCGCAAACGCGAGCCGAGCGCCCTCGTCGCGGAGGTGCGCCCAGCTTTCCCCCAGGCGCCTGCCAAGCGAAACCGGACGGACCAGCTGCCAGCCGTCCCGCGCAGTTTCCCCCCAGCGCCCGACGAACGCGACCTCTACCAGAACCTGGCCATTGACGAAGACTTCGAATTATACCAGCCCGGCCAGCGAATCGACGACTGGTGCCAGACCGATCTCAGCCCCGGCGACGTTGCCGCCATCACCACCGCCGCCGCGGCGAGCGGACGGCAGAGCCTGCAGTTCCAGAAGGGTCCGCCTAGCCCGCGTTCATGGACGCCGCATATTTATGCCAAGGTCCGTTACGAAAACGGCGTCGTGCACAACAGCTTCGACCTGCGGGTCGAGCCCGGCGCCCAAGTCGGGTGGGAATGGCGGGACTGGCCCGGCGGCGGATCGTACCAGCCGGGCCCCTCGTTGAGCGTGACCGCCGAGGGCGCGTTGACGGCCAGTGGCCGAAAACTTCTCACGGTGCCAACGGGTCGGTGGCTGCATGTCGAAATCGTTTGCGGTTTGGGCACGAAGGCGACGGGAACGTATACGGTCGCCGTTACGTTGCCCGAGCAGGTGCCGCAACGGTTCGCGGACATCCCCTACCCCGCCGGCTTCAAGGCGGTCGACTGGATTGGCTTTTTCTCGGCCGGCAAGGAAGGCACCGTGTATTTCGTCGATAACCTGAAGCTGGCGGTGCGGCCCGAGTAAACCGGCCGCCGGCACCGGCGATTTTGCCCTGTAGTGTGTAGAAACCCATCCGACACAAACGGCCGGTGATTGCGCACAGGCTCGGGTGCCTGGGCACAATGGGGCCGCCCGGCCAGGGGTGTTGCGCAGGCAGCCCGTACGGTCAAAGAACTCGTCCACTCGCAAAACCGATCGAGCGGTCCTGTGCCGAAAGTGCGATTGGGGCGACTGGTGGACGGCAGGCCCCGGCCGCTCCGGGTTCCTCTAGCGCCGCCGCCGTCTTGGAGGATAGGCCAATCCGTATGGTCAAAACACTCGTCTCACGCCGAAGCGCCTCGAATGACCCGGTGCGGGAATGGCGCGAGGGGCGGTTGGTGCATTTCGGCCACCAAACCAGCATCTGATTGGACGATGCTCTGAGGCCAATGCAGCCGACGGGTGCAGTCACACGTCGAGTCGGTGGTTGACGGGAAACCAGGGGAGGGGAACGCGCCCAGCAGGTATTCTTGTGCAAGAGACTCTCGTTGACGGAACCGGTGATGGAGGCCAGCATTCGTTTCCAGGGCAGGGATCGATCCTCGTGGGGATGAGCGGGAGATTACGCAATGGACTGCATTCCACGAGGACATTGAGTGCGGACGAGTTGTTTGACTGTACGGGCTGGCGCGGCGGGCTGGGGTAATTGTCGAACTCCGCGCCATGCGGGGACCGGTGGCGCCGATGCTCCCGCCACGATGGCTCGTCCGCTGTCTTGGGGCGCATGAGTGCTCTCCTGTGCGAGCGTAATGTTTCGACAAAACAAAGCAAATGTCGACCATTGCCCGCGCTGGCCGTTGGCGCTAGACTGCGCCCAGAAAAGGGGATTCGCTATGAATCAACAACTCGTCCGCTGTGGTCTTCTGCAGTGCATCGTTAGCGCCATCGCTGTCCTCGCGGTCTCGGTGCCGGCAGGGGCGACTTTGATCGCCCAGTACAGCATGGACCCGACCACGCAACTTGTGAACAGCGTCGGCAACTTCACCGGCTACAATCCGGACTTGGTTGACCCGGGCGGGAGCGGCTCGCCGACGTATCTGCCGACGGGCGGGTACAAGGGCTCGGGGGCGTTTCAGTTCGATGGCGTGGCCAACCAGCTCAACGTCGCATCGCCAGGCTATACCTTCATCAACCAGAATAACCTCGATTGGACGGTGAGCTTCTGGATCAAGACTACGGACAGCGCCGTGAACCTAAGTTACGACGGCACGCCCGAGATCCCCATCTTCGGCAACGACAGTGGCAGCGTCGCGTTCGGACTCGGAATCGACGGCGGCACAGCGGCCTACCGGCGTTACGACGGCGGCTGGCAAACCGCCGCGGGCGCGACGAACGTCGCCGACGGCCTCGGCCACTTCGTCACGTTCGTGGCTGTCGGCAGCTCGAACTTGAGCATCTACGTCGACGGCATCCTCGACACGGGCAATCTTTCGGTGCCGCCGGCGGGCGGCAGTCAATATGCCGTCAACATCGGCCGGTCCTATACCGGCCATTTCGGGGCCTTCACGCTGGACGACCTACGGATCTACGACAACGCCCTGAGCGCCGCTGAGGTCGATCAGTTGTTTGCCGTCCATATTCCCGAGCCGTCGACGGTCGGCCTGTTCGGGATGGGTGCGTGGCTGGTCTATGCCGCTTGCCGACGTCGGTTGCGGTTGTCGGGCTGCGGCTAAGAGCTGTACTGTGTAGTTGCGGCCTGGCAAGGGTGTGAGTTCAAGGGGTGGAACGCCCCCCGAGTAAGCGCTAACCCCGCGCTCGGTATCG
>JABMRP010000337.1 GCA_013202535.1 Planctomycetota bacterium | reverse complement strand
TCGTGTTCCGGCGTTTACGCAAACGAACCGTCATCGCTCAATGTCACCGTCCCCTGACTCGGACCGTCGACCAGCGTGACGGCCAAGGGATCGCCGTCGATATCGGAATCGTTTGCCAGCACACCGCCGGCGGAATCGACGGTCAACACGCCGTCTTCGACCACCGAGTAGCCGTCCTCGACCGATGCCGGGGCATCATTGACCGCCTCGACCGTAATCGCTACCGTCGCCACGGCGCTCTCCGCCTGGCCGTCACTGGCAACATAGGAAAAACTGTCCTCGCCGTGGAAGTCGGCTTCGGGGGTGTACTCGAACGAACCGTCTTCGTTCAATGTCACCGTCCCATGACTCGGACCGTCGACCAGCGTGACAGCCAACGGATCGCCGTCGATATCGGAATCGTTCGCCAGTACGCCGCCGACCACATCGACCGTTAACACACCGTCTTCGGCCACCGAGTAGCCGTCATCGACCGATGCCGGGGCATCATTGACCGCCTCCACGGTAATCGCCACCGTCGCCACGGCACTTTCCGTTTGCCCGTCGTCGGCAACATAGGAAAAACTGTCCTCGCCGTGGAAGTCGGCTTCGGGGGTGTACTCGAACGAACCGTCTTCGCCAAGCGTCAGTGTGCCGTGGCCCGGTGCATTGACGAGAACCGCGGAAAGCGGATCGCCGTCGAGATCGTTGTCATTGCCGAGCACGCCGTCGGTCGAACTGACGACCAGAGGTTGGTCCTCGCCCAGCAAGTAAGCATCGTCGGCCGCTTGCGGCCCAAGATTACTGATCGCCAAGACCTCGATCGTCACCGTGGCCGGACCGGCCTCGTGTACGCCGTCGCTTACCATGTAGGTGAACGTGTCGGCACCGCCGAAGCCCGCATCGGGACGGTAGGTAAACAGGCCGTTGGCGGCCAGACTGAGCTGTCCGTGGGAGACGTCCGTCTGCAGCGAGACAACGAGTTCGGCGCCGCCGCCGGTCGTATCGTTGGCAAGGACGCCGGCGCCAAGCTGCTGGCTGGCCGTCATGGAAAATGTGTCGTCCGTCACGGTTGGAGCCGAGCCCGTAGGTTCGGCGCTAGGGTCCAACTCGGCCAGGAAGTCGACGGTGGCCGTATCGGCACCCTGAGTCGGATCCGCCGTTGCGACCATCGCGGTCGGTTCGGCAAAGTCGGCCAAGTCCGCGTTGGGCGGCGCGGAAGGCGATACCGAGAGCAGCTTCCGATTCTCCAGCGACTCGAGACTCAGGAAACGTGACCGCCGATTCGACGGCAATCGGTCACGTCGCTGTCCGCCTTCGATCCACGCACCAGACAGAAAACCAAACGCACGCTCTTTCACACCTCGAAACATCGACATCGCATTTTCCTCCATGTTATCGAATAGGGCAAACCAAGACTCTTGCCCCCGCATTCCGTTCTACGCCCTCTTTACGGACCGTCAACCGGCGAGGATCGTCGAGGCCGTTTCTTGTTTGGGAAATGCTATCACTGGTAAAGAAGACCGAAACTCAAGCGGTGTCGGCATGATCGACCAGCGGCGGACCCGAAGACTCCGGTACATCGTGACACCCTTGCCGACTCCGATCGCCTTGCCGTCTTTCTGGATGATTTCAGACGGCCGATCGGCGCAAACCGTTGAGACTCAGACGCATAGCGACGGTGCGGAAGCCTCCGCTGTGCTGACGGCACTCGCGACCAAGGGAGGACGAGTTTTTTTCGAGAATTTTCCCGTGTTTGGGAAATATCGCTATTGCGTCGAAAAGAAAGCCTCTTACGGCTGCTAAGAAACGTCTGCCAGCGTGTCGGCGGACACATGCGCTCGAAGCGCGCGCTGGATCTTCTCGATCCTGCGCCAGGTTCCGTCGGCCTGCCACTGGCGATGATAACCGTACACGGTTCGCCAGTGGGGAAAATCGTGCGGCAGAAGACGCCAGGAGCAACCACTTCGCCGCCGGTATCGGACCGCATTGACGACGGCGCGAATTGAAACCTGCCTGGCCACGCCGACCGGCCGACTGGGAGGAATCCACTTACGGACAACTTCCCACTGGACGTCGGTGAGGTCACTTGGGTAGTTCGACACAACGGCTCCATGAAAGAAATCAGCAAGCCGGCAGGGGGCCTACCTGCAACTACGAAACGGCCGGAAAAACGGTTCGCAATGGAACGCCAAATTCCCGCCGGGTTCTCCCCACGCAGTGCATGCCGGCCTTCCTGGCGACCCCTCTACTTCAGCCCCAACTCCCGTTTGACGAACCAGTCGCGCAGCCGGTCGGGCATGTGATTGAGGAAGAAGAGGGCGATGGCGGTTTGCACGCCGACCGGATAGCGGGTCTTCGGGCGCCGGGCGGAGAGCGCGTGCCGGACGGCGCGGGTGGCGCGCTCGACGGGCATCGCCTCGCGGGCGAAACGGTCGACCGCCTGGAGCATCGCCTGGAGGTCTTTTCCGTAGAGTTGGTCGGCTTCTTCCGGCACACGCTCGGTGAGATCATCGGCGGCCGCGGTGGCTTTGTTCCAGATCGGCGTGTCGACGCTGGCCGGCTGGATGATCGAGACGTGAATTTCCCATTGCCGCAGTTCGATGCGGAGCGAATCGGTCATGGCTTCCAGGGCGTGTTTCGACATGGCATAGGGGCCCATGTAGGGCGGCGCCACGCGGCCGTTGACCGAGCCGACGTTGACGATCCGCCCGGCGCCGACTCGCAGCAACGGCAGCACGGCCTGAATGACCGCCAGTTGACCGACGACGTTTACCTCGAACTGACGGCGGAGGTCGTCGATGGGCAGAAATTCCAACGGCCCGGAAACGACGATGCCCGCATTGTTGACCAGTCCCGCCAGTCCGGCTCCGGCGGCATGTTCGGCGACGATTTCCGCGGCGGCGCGGATCGACTCGGCATCGGTCACGTCGAGCATGACCGGCACGAGCGCCGCGGAGGCTTGCCCCTGGAGTCGTTCGGCGGCTTCGGTGGTGCGCACTCCGGCCAACACGTGCCACCCGCGGCGATCCAGGTCCAGGGCGCAGGCGGCTCCGATGCCCGTCGATGCACCGGTGACCAGCACCAACGGCGCCGAAACGCTGTCGTCGTCACGTTGGCCGGACGGCTGCGGCGATTCATTGAGGGAATGCACGAGAGAAACCTTCCGCTGTGGGGGGAGGTGGAGCCAAAGAATGCGGGGAAAACGGTGGCCTGCCGCACTATTGGTCCCAAGGATCGGTGGGCTTGGATGGTTGGGGGGGATGTCGTTGGGCGTAGCGTGCCGCGTCGTCTTCCGCCACGCGCCGTGGCTTGGAGATGCGAACTTGCCGCAACTCCTCGGCCACGCTCGGCACGTTTACCGCGAACATGACCAAGGCCGCAATGGGAACGATCACCATCAATGCGGGGGCTTCCGGGGGTAGTGTCGAGCGGCCGACCACGTGAGTCAGCGACCAGAACGGGTTCCTCGCCTGGAGGAGCGAATAACCCATGTAACGCAATCCGGGAGACATCAGATGCAGGACCAGGGGACCGAGCGTTCCGACCATCACCAGCACGACGTGGACCAACACCCCCAGCAGAATGCCCACGGGATAGAACTTTCGCAGCAGGCGAATCACCACCAGTCCGGCCCCCAAGTAGGCGATGATATAGGCCGGCATCAAGACCGTCAGGCAATGCAACTGATCGACCATTCCCTGAGACCAGCGCGAGTCGCTCACGGGGCCAAATAAGTAGCGGCCGGCCACGGCCATCTCGAGCAAGACACACATACCCAGCAGGCCGGCGGTAGCAAACAGGAAGCCGGTGGCCGGCCCGGGATTGAACCAGGTGAAAAGCGACCGGCTCAACAAGCTCTGCGGCAGGCTCCGTTTGACCCGCGGCGACAGTTCGGGATGCTCGCCGGTCATCATCGCCCCCATGACGCCCCAATGAATCGAAGCACCGACGACAAACATCATCAGGACCCTGATGTCGCCGCGTTCGGATCCGATCCAGAACCACGCCAACCAGCCGGTCCAAAGCACGAACTGCGTCAGCATGATCACGCGCAACCGGGTCGAGCGGTTGTCGCTGGAAAAGCTCAATTGGGCCGCGGCCGCGTAGTAGAGCAGCAGGAAGTAGCTGCCGTAGGCGGTCAGCGCGGCACCGTTGCCCTGGTAGAACTCCGCATCGGTAAAGGGGATCAGGCCATAGGTGATGAGTTTCACGGCCAGCGCGCAACCGGACCAGAAGAAGCCGATCAATACGCAGACGACGACGACCATCAGAAAGGACCGCCACTGCCCGGCCTCCCGAACCGTGGCCACCAGAAGCCCGGCCATCGAGAGCCCCAGCGACGCCGCCACGACGAGGAAGAGCATGTAGAGGATCGTGGGCGCGGAAATACCGCCGAGCATGTAGGTAAAGGCCAGGCAGGGGGAAATGGCCGACAGGTAGATCACCATCTGCAGCACGGCGCTGCCCAGTTTGCCGCGAATGATCTGGCGGGGATTCAACGCGGTGATCGAAAGCAGATCGAACGTGCGGTCTTCTTTCTCGCCGGCCAGCGAACGGAACGCGCCGAAGGGAACGATCACCAGCAAGGGAAAGGAGAGGATCATGAAGTAACCGAGAAACATTTCCGGACCGGACGTCGCGTAATGGACGTCGGGGCCGATCATCGCCGTCCCCAGGATCGACCATCCCCATCCGAAGATCAACAGCAAACCGAAGGTGATCAGAAACTGGCGGCTTTTCAGTGCCTGCCGCGTTTCTTTCACCAGCAGCGGGTTGAGCCGGTCGCTGAAGCGGTCGACGAACCGGTCGACGCCGGCCCACCAGTCGCGCGGCGGCGATCGGTCCGGCTCGGCGGCCGGTGTCAGCGTGTCGGCGTTTGGGCTCATTGCAGCAGGCCCTCGGTCACTTGCATGAAAACGTCTTCCAGCGACTGCCGCCGGCTGCCGAAGGCGACGACGCGAAATCCGGCCTCGATCATCTCCTTCAGCAGGTCGGCCTCGCTTGCCAGATCGCCCCCGTGAATGAAATCGGCCAACTGGCCGTCGATGCGAAGTTGGTCGACGCCGTCGCGCCCGGTGAGCCATCGGCCCAGAGCCTCGGCGCCGTCGAGGACGCGAACCTGGACCGCATTGGTTGCGTGCTGGGAAGATCGCTGTTGGATTTCGTCGACCGAACCGACGGCCAGGAGCCGTCCCTGTTCGATGATGCCGACGATATCGCACATTTCGGCCAGTTCGGTGAGGATGTGCGAGCTGATGAGGATCGCTTTCCCCTCGCCGGCCAGGGTGCGAATCATCTCCCGCAACTCGATGCGCGCCCGGGGATCGAGCCCGGCGGCCGGTTCGTCGAGGATCATGACCGGCGGATCGTGAATCAGTGCCCGTCCCAGACAGAGCCGCTGTTTCATCCCCTTGGACAGCCCGTCGATCGGCTTGTCGGCCAGCGTGTCCAAGCCGGTAAACGCCATCACGCGATGCACCGCCTCGGTTCGCCGAGTCCCGCGGAGTTGGTAGCTGCGGGCGTAGAAATCGAGATACTCGCGGACTTCGATATTGGGGTACACACTGAAGTAGTCGGGCATGAATCCGAGGCGCAGCCGCACGCGGTCGGGATCGTCGACGACCGAGAAGCCGTCGACAAACGCGTCGCCGGCGGTGGGTAGATCCAAGGTGGCCAGGATCCTCATGCTGGTCGTCTTACCCGCCCCGTTGGGGCCGATGTAACCGAACACCTGGCCGCGGTAGACCTCAAACGAAACGTCGTCGACGGCGCGCGTGGCGCCGAAGTGCCGGTGCAGGCGGCAAAGCTGGATCATCGGACGACGTTCTTGCATCGGCTCGCTACCACCTTCCGCGAATGACGTGAAAACTCTCTTCCTCGGCCGCCCCTCTTGCGCCCAACACGACCTCCGGCGAGTGCGTCACGACGGCCACGTAGCTTCCCGGCTCCAGCAGTTGGTCGTAACTCTTGCCCAGCACCGTGATCTCCGATTCCAACCGGCCGGTCTGCTGCTCGGGGGCGATCCCTTGGTCGTACCACCTGCGTCCCCGATAGCCTCGCCTCGGCCCGAATGGTTCGCCCGGCGAGTTTGCTCCGGAGTCGGGAAGTGCCGGCCGGTGCTCGACGACCGCCGCGCGGAGACGCCGGAGCAGGGCCGCCGGATCGACTTGTTTCAACGTCACCGTATCGCCGTCGTCCAGCGCGGTGCCGCCATGGTAGTCGCCCTCGGGCGTGCGGACGAGAAGCATTTCGACGGGCGTACCCAGGCGGTTGGTCACTGCGAGTGTCTCGGACGAGTCGCCCGCCAGAGCGAATTCCAAGCGTGCCTCGGTGGCCCGGCTTCGAATGGTTACGTATTGGGTTGCCGTGCGCGCTTCGATCCACCCGTTGCGAAGGTGTTGTTCGTCTTCCCAAGACACCTCGCGTGCCCGGCCCCTCGACGCGGCGGTTTCCCAGGGATCGAACTCCAGGGGCAAGACGGCCACGTCGTCCGGGAACACCAGACCGCCCCGTGGTGCCATGCCCGCATAGTACGACAACCGGCTCCAACAAGTTGTCGTGCCGTGGCGCTGATCGATTTCGGTGTAACTCCGCACCCGGACGCGCGTTCCCAACCCGTCGGCCAACACGGCATACAGCAACAGCGACAGAGTGATCACCCCCGCGATGCAGGGGACGGTGACGACCAGCAGGTTGAGCCGCTTGCGGCGTCGCAGGAGATAGAAATTCAGCGGACCGATCACCAGCACGAAGAGGGTAATGACGACGCGAAACCCGTTGACCGGCGGCAGGCCGACGCCGGGGATCAGGAATTTCCAGAAATCGGGGTTGGCGTCCTGCGTCGACAGCCCGTGACGCTGGCGCCACGACCAGCGATCGGGGCCTACTTCGCCCAGGAGCCAGCGCCATTGCGCCTTGTTCTCGGCAAACGGATCCTCGGGGGCCAGTGCCACGACCTGTCCCATTTGCAGGTCGCGCGTGGCAAACATCGCCTGCTCGGGACGATCTGAGTCGTTCCGCACGTAGAAGATGGCCGCGTCTTCCGGGGTTTCAAAGTACGGTGCCTCGGGATCGTCCGTGACCCGAGAACCGTCCGGAGTGACGAACGGATCGGCCGGTACCTCCATCCCCCCCCAATCGTCCGCCGTTTCTTCGGGCCACTCCCCAAAGCCGTCGCCGCCGAAACGCACCATCTTTTCGATCGCCTGCGTGTAGTCGGCTTTGCCGGGGCGATGCCAGGCACCCGCCGTGGCAGGATCGGCGGTGGAACCTTCCTCGGCGGTCCCGTCGCCGGTAACCACGGATCCCGGCGGCATGTCGAGCAGCTTCTCCAACTCCGGCAGACGCTGCCAGTCGTCCCCCAGGCCGTAAACCCAGAGGTTTCCGCCGGCGGCCGTCCACGCGCGAATCGCCCGAAACGCCGCGCTGCGCTGACGGGCGAGCGTGACCAATTGATCCATCGACAGGCAAACGACGTCGGCACTGGTGTAATCGATCCATCGGGTGGGAAGTCTTCCGCGGGGCTGCGTCGAGGTGGTCGGCAACTGCGGGCGGGCCGGCGTGCCCGACGGCGAGGGTCCCACCGCCGGCGGACCCGGCACGGGGGGCATGCCCATACCCGGCGGCATCGTGGGTCCCCCGCCCAGCGGCATCCCGAGCCCCATACTGGAATCTCGATACGAGGTATCGTCCGGGAGTACGGCGGCCAGGCTTCCCGAATCGGGCGCCGTGTCGCCGACGAAAATGATGCTGGGCAGCGTTTCGTCCAACACGTCGGGCCGGTTGTTCAACGGCGTCCACGATTGCGACAAAGATCGCAGGACGGTCCCGTCTTCCAGGACATTCACGGCCAGTTCCTGCCAGGCGACCAGTTGCGGCACCGACACGGTGACGTGAACCCCCTTGGAGCCGGCCGGTATCTCGATGTCGCGAACCACGCGAACCCCGTCGTTTCGGTTTCGCCAGTCGCGTCCGCAGAGCAGTTCGACCGTCAGCGTGCGGTCGGCCGTCACCGGGACCGTGGGCGTGAAATCAAGATGCACGGGCCGATAGCCGGGCCCGTCGACCCACCGTGTGTCGACGTCCATCTTCAACCCGACTCCCTTGCCGGGCCGCGACATCACGACCCCCGATTCGGCCCGGGCCTCAAGGCACCAGGCAATCGAAACGGTAAGCAGCACGACCGCCCGCAACACGACCGACAGCCGGCCGAAATTTGGGAAACGAGTGGTGGCATTGCCGGTCGATCGAGGGGTCATGGTACTGCCGTGTCGGGAGGTTGCCAGTCGGAGTCCTGAGCCGGGTCCAACTCGTCGATCCCAACTTCGGCCATCTCCGCCGGCGCCGGTGCAAGCATGATCGGATCGAATTGGGCGATGCCCACGTCGCGGGCAAAAACGCCGATCACGGCAAAAAGCAAGACGTGAACTGCCATCACGACCACCAATGAACCCACGGCGATCGATACTCCCCACGCCCAGGGACTTCCCCGCACGGCGACCCCGACGAACGTGGAAATGGCCGCCACGACCGCCGTCACCAAGAGGAGCCAACGAATGGAGAATTGGGGAATAATCATGGAGCAATTATCCCACACTCCATCAAGGCTTGCAAGCCAACGGCTAAGGATAAGCCACCCGGAGTGGGGGTGCCGGCGGGCCGCCCAAAAGCCGACCGCGTGGCCCGGACGGTTTTCACGGCTTGGAAGGACTGGAACCGTTGGTCATTGATAACAGGTGCCGTGTTAGTCCGAAGCTCCGCTCGGCGGATCACCGGCCACTTCGGGTGCTCCGGCGGCATCGGTCCCGATCGGTGCCAGATCGTCGCGGTCCGATTCCTCGTCGTCGAGAAAGACTTCGTCCATCTCGGTGGCATCCACCTCGCGGCGCAGCAGCATGTAGATGGCCGTGGCGGCGGTCCAGAAGTAGGAATAGAGGAATCCGACGGCCAGGAGTTTGACACCCGTGACCCAGAATCCAATGAGCACCGCGCCGAATCGGCCGCCCGCATTCAGGGCATTGCCACCGCCGCCGGCGACGGTTTCTTGCAGCAGGGTTACCCGTTCGGGCGTCCCTCCCCAGCCCGCGGCGCCGTAGGTGAGGGCGATGACGGCGGCGGCGAAATTCGACACCAGCAGCCAGCCCAGCCAGCCAAACACGACAGCCACGAGGATGTAGAACAGGTATTGCAGCGGTCGCTGAAAAAGGTAGTGATAGGATCGGCTCACGGCATCGAAGCTGTCGGTGTCTTCGGTGCCGATGGTCGCCCACATCAGGGGCCACCCGAAAACCAACCCGAGCAGCAGGATCGCCCCGAAGAAGCCGCAGATGAGCGCAAACGGCCAGAAGACCGCGGCGATGGCCACGCCCACGTCGAATCGGAGGAGCAGGCCCAGCAGGCAGGGAAAGATCGCCAGCAGAAGCAATCCGATTAAGGGAACCAGCGGCGCGGTGAAATAGGCCCGCCATTTCTTCCGCGCATGGGCGAGGGTGGCGGTCCAGCCGATCCACCGATCGCGTGCCAGGAAGACTGCGGCAGGGCGAGTCATCGTGGCGCCGAAAAACGCCCAGACTGCTGTCGCCCATAGTCCGCACAGCAGGAAGTAAGCCAAACCGGTCCGCGAAACGCCCGGATCGAGAATCAGCCGGCCAAAGGCGCACCAGGGCTCCAAGATGGCCGAGGCCGTCGACTGCGAGGCAGCGGGCGACGGTCGGGTATCGGTCGGGGACGAAATCCCGGGAAGACTCGGATAGTCGGCCACCGCACGAGTCGCGCTAGTCCAGGGGCAAACGCGGTCCCACTGGCCGTCGTCCGTCTGACGTCCGTAGTGGATGGTGATCGAATCCTGGAGCCGCGGGTCGTCCGTTCCCGAGAACATCCAGCCGAGAACCCACCAGCCGCTGTACGTGAGCATGACCGCCACGGCCGCCAGAAACAGCGTGCGCGCGGCCCGGGCCAAAGAAAACGTGCGGAAGAGAATCAGCCAGGGACACAACTCCAACCAGCGCACCGGCCGCCGGATTCCGCTTTCTTGCGATTCCATTGCACCTCTCCTTCAAAACGGCCAAATCATCGAAAGTCCCCGGCATTATACGGTTTGCGGCACCTTACGCAAGGGTTCCACCTCAACCCTCCACCTCCGGCGGCTCTCCCTCCGATTCGTACGGCAAACCATAGCCCTCGTCGAGCCAGCGCCCCAAGTCGATATCGCGGCATCGGGAACTGCAAAACGGCATCGCCGGCGAGTCCTGGGGATCGAATTTCTTGTCGCACACGGAACATCGAACCGATGACATCGCGATTCCTCTCCTTCATCTACCGAATCAAAAAGCCGTCGCGTAGCGGATCCGCCGGATCGATCAGCCGCCGGTGACGATCCGCGACGGTTCGCCGGCCGCATGGCAGTCGAGGGTGGTGATCTGGAGCCAGTCGTCCGGTGGTGTCCAGTCTTTCACGAAACGGCTCCTCACTCCGCCTCCACCAACCAGATGTTCCCGTACGGCACCTGATTTCCATGCTTCTGCAGATGGATCCCCCGAGGCTCGGCCTGCTTGCCCCGGGTGTCGAAGTTCTCGTGGATCACCACGCCGTTATGACGCACGGTCACGCGGACCTTGTCTGTCGGACGGCCTTGGTCGTCGACCGGCGGGCGGCTGAACTCGACGTCGTACGTCTGCCAGACCAGCGGCGGCAGGCACATGTTGACGTCCGGCTCGCGGCGGCCGTAAAACCCGCCACATTCGTTGTTCCGGCCCTCCAGGCCGAACGAATCGAGCACCTGAATCTCGGGGATGCCGCCGATATAGACGCCGCTGTTGCTGCGCCCCTGTCCGCGAGCGGTCGGTTTCCAGGAGAGTCGGAACTCGATGTGAAGCCGGGCCATCGGGTATTTCGATTTCAGCGAGCAGCCGGCAGGCAGCGTTTTTATCTCGCTGAGCGTTGCGTCGGGAAAATGCTCGGTCGACGTGCCGTCGAAGAGGACCACGGCCCCGGCTGGCGGTTTGGCGCCCAGTGTCGGGCTGGTGCGCTCGGTTCGGCGCAACTCGACCAGCAGTTTATCGTTGTCGGCGATGCGCATCGTGCCGTCGACGATTTCTCCGCTCAGTTCGTCTTTGCCGGTGAGCACGACGTCGTCGTTGTCGCGACGTCCGTCCAAGCTGAACTGCCGGTCACCCCGTTTCCATCCGTCGCCCGGCAGACCGCCCTCGAACACGACGGCCCGAAACGTACCGCCGCCCAAGGCGACGACCTGTGCGCCGATGCGTGTTTTCTTAACGCCGGGCCATGTGCCTTGCCCCACGTATTCCCCCTGGGCCACGAAATCAGGTTCCTTGGCCGCTTCTTCCGGTTCGATGATCTCCTGCGCCGCAACCACGGAAACGGTCAACGCGATGCAAAGCGCTGGGGCAACAGACAGGGGCGTGCGAAACATGGCGGGTCCTCGGGGTGATGCGTTTTGGGATGTGGACGGGGGGAAGATTGCAAATTGGCCATTGGTTAATGCAAATTGAAAATTGAAAAGCTGGGGTTCGGACCGCTTCAGTAACAGGCGCCGACCTCGTATCGCCATTGTACAAACTCATCACTTCCGTAATTTGCAATTTACAATAACCAATGGCCAATTTGCAGTCTTCTTCTTCGCTACGCGCTATCCTCCTCGCTTTTGGAATGAAGCGATTGGGGTCTTGCGCCGCAACTCCCGCACAACCCGAGTGTACCCAGTCCCCCCCGCATTGCCAACTGAGAATCGCTCCGTCATCGCAATCAACACCTTTTCTTCCGCGAGAATGCCGAAATAATAGAATGAGTCGTGAGCCGCTCCGCCGAAACCCCAGAGAGGGGGTTATCGCCACTCATACGAGGAGATGCCGTGAACTCGTTCCAGCGACGCCAATTCGACGAGCACCTCGAGGGCGTGCTTCGGCGGATGCCGCCTTTGGTCCATGAATTACTCCAGCGCGTGCCGTTGCACGTCGAAGACTATCCGTCAGACAACGTGCTGGCCGAAACGGGCGTGCGCTATCGCGAAGCGTTGTGTGGACTGTATACCGGGGTGCCGTTGACCGAGCGGAGCGTGTCTCACTCGGGCCAGCTTCCCGACGTCGTGACCATCTACCGCGAAGGGATTCTTGCCATCTCCGAGGACGACCGTGGGAAGGTCTCCCGCGGCAGCCTGCGCCGGCAGATTCGCATCACCTTGCTCCACGAACTGGCCCATCACCACGGGCTGGACGAAGACGAGCTCGCGGCGTTGGGATATGGGTAGCGGCGTCAATACTCGCGAATTGCGCAATTGGGTAGTGCCGCGCGGAGGCGTTCCATTCCGGCTTCGGTGATGCCGGTTTGCGAGAGGTGAAGTTGCCCGAGCGAGGTCAACGTCGAGAGGGTGTCAACGGCGGCGTCGGTGATCCCGGTTTCGTTGAGATTGAGGATTTCGAGATTCGTCATCTTCGCCAAATGGGCCACCTCGGCGTCGGTGATCCGCGATTGGGCCATATTGAGCGACACGAGCTTCTCGGGATGCGGAAGCAGGGCCAACGCCGAACCTTTGGCGCCGACGTCGCTAAGGGTGAGCTTCCGCAGGTTGTCGTATCGGGCCAACACGGCTAGTCCCGTGTCGGTCGCCAGAGGGCATTTATAAAGGGCCAGATCGGCCAGCGGCAGGTTTCCGAGCTTGGCAATCGCCTCGTCGGTCACGAAACAGTCTTCCAGTGCCAGTCCGGTCAGGTTTTTCATTTCGGCGACAAGTGCCAGCGAGTCGTCGTCGATTGCCGAACCGCCG
>JABMRP010000336.1 GCA_013202535.1 Planctomycetota bacterium | reverse complement strand
CGTTCCCATGACCGCACAGACGTGTCCGGCGGCCAGGAATCCCTGCACGCGACTGGCCGGCGAGTCGAGCACCGCGCCAATGGCCGGGGGGACCAGCACATGGGAAACCAGCACCGAGAAGTTCTCCACGCCCAGCCGTGCGGCCTGCGCCACGGCCATCGCGTTGGCCGGAGCGGTCGTCTCGAAGCCCACGGCGAAAAAGACCACTTGCCGATCGGGGTTCCCTCGGGCAAGCGCCAGGGCGTCCATTGGCGAATAGACGATCCGCACGTCGGCGCCTTCCGATTTGACCGTCAGAAGATCCTTGTGCGAACCGGGAACGCGGAGCATGTCGCCGAACGAACAGAGGGTCACTTCCGGCCGAGAAGCCACGGCGATCGCCTTGTCGATCAGTTCGATGGGCGTCACGCAGACCGGACATCCGGGACCGTGAATCAGCGTGATCTCCGGCGGCAGGGCCTCGTCGATGGCGAAGCGGATGATCGAATGCGTTTGCCCGCCGCACACCTCCATGATGCTCCACGGCCGGGTGGTCATCCGGCGGATCGCCTCGACGTAGCGCCGGGCTTGCTCCGGATCGCGGTATTCGTCGATGTACTTCATGGCTGGTCGCCCGGCTGGTCACACTGCTGGCCGATCTGTTCGAGATACGAAAAGATCTCCTCCGCCTCGGCTTCGTCGATCTGGCTGATTGCGAATCCGACGTGGACGATCACGTATTGGCCGACCTCGGCCTCGGGCGTGTAGGCCAGGCATACCTCCTTGGCAATCCCGCCGAACTCGACCTTCCCCATCGGCAGGTCGTCCTGCTGATACACTTGGGTTATCTTTCCTGGAATGCCAAGGCACATGAGCTTATCCCTCGAAGGAGCGGATGGCAACCGCCAGTTGTCCCAGCGCGAGCCCGCCATCGCCGGGCGGTACACACCGATGAGTGTACACGTTATGCCCGTCCCGCACCAACCGTCCCCGGACACGTTCGGTCAGCAGGGCATTTTGAAAGCAGCCGCCGGTCAAGACAACATCAGGTCGGCCCTCGCGGCGGGCCACGGCCACGGCCATTTCGGCCAGACCGTTGTGGAAACGGGCGCTGATCCGTCCGATCGGCTCACCGGCGCGCCGATCGGCCAAGATGGCCCGGACCAGCGGTTCCCAGTCGGCTACCGCCGGCTCATCGTCCGAGATCGGCAGGGGATAGGCTTCCTCGACGTCACCGTCGGCGGCGAACTCCAGCGCCATGGCCGCATGGCCCTCGAAACTGCATCGACCGGGCAGTCCGCAGAGGGCCGCCACGGCGTCGAACAGCCGTCCCATGCTGCTGCTGCGAGGTGAGTGCAGCGATCTGGCAAGGGCTGTTAGTAAGAGAGAGACCTCGGCCGGCGAGAACCAGTCGGTGGCGTACTCGGCGGCGTCTTCCCCCAAGATCTCGAAGAGCACCCCCAGCGCCGAGCGGCGCGGCTCGCGCGCGGCCCGATCACCGCCGGGCAAGGGAAAGGTTCGCAAGTGAGCCACGCGGTGGAAACCGGCACCGTCACACACCAGCGCTTCGCCGCCCCAGGCCGTGCCGTCGGAGCCGTAACCGGTGCCGTCCCACGAGAACCCCAGCACGGGTCCTGGGAGCCGATGTTCGATCATGCCGGCCACCACGTGGGCGTGATGGTGTTGGACGTGGACCAGGGGCACGTTCCAGCGGGCGGCCAACACCTCGGCATGGCGGGTCGATGCGTAGTCGGGGTGCAAATCGCAGGCTATCCGCTCGGGCACGACGTCGAAGAAATCGATCAGATCGTCGATCGCCCGGCGATGGACTTCCACGCTCCGCGCGTTGTCCAGGTCGCCGACATGCGAGCTGACAACCGCCCGATCGCCCAGGCTCAGGGCCACCGCGTTCTTTAGATGACCGCCGACGGCCAGCACCACCGGACCCGGGCTGGGCAACTCGATCGGCAACGGCGCGAACCCCCGAGCGCGACGGTGTACCTGCAAGCCGTCGGGTCCGATCCGTGCGACCGAATCGTCGACCGGTCGGACGATCGGCCGGTCGTGCGTCAGAAACAGATCGGCGATCTTGCCGAGTCGCTCCAGTGCCTCCTCGGTGGTGATCGCCATCGGCTCTTCCGATAGATTGCCGCTGGTACAGACGATTGGCCGGCCGGCTTCTGCCAGCAGCAAATGATGCAGCGGCGAAGAGGGGAGCATGACCCCGAGGTAGGGATTGCCGGGAGCAACTT
>JABMRP010000041.1 GCA_013202535.1 Planctomycetota bacterium | reverse complement strand
CCGGGATGCGCCAGGGATGGTTCGGCAACCTTCCCACTCCGGTGATCCTCGTGGCGGCGGCGGCCATTACCGGCAGTTACGCCGTGGTGATGGTTTTGGGAATCTTCGGCGCGGTGATGCGGCGCCCAAACGACTGGCGCGTCTTCGGCCTGCTCCTGGCGATCGTCGCTTACATGTGCGGACTACACACGCTGGTATTTGCCCATTCCCGGTATCATCTTCCCCTGGTGCCGCTGATTCTGATCTTCTCGGCCGCCGCACTCATCCACGCCGGAGACATTTGGCGGCAGCGCCACACCCGGGCGTTTCGCCTGGCCACGGCACTGTGCTGCGTGTTGGCCGTCAGTTGGGTCTGGCAACTGGTGATCGATACGCAGGTTAGTAGCCATCTCGCGCCGCGAGATGCAGCCTTTGAAGCTCCAGAGTATGCCGGCTACATCTCGCGGCGCGAGACGGCTACTATACGGACAACGACGGAAACAACGTAGTGACGACTCGCCGGCCGACAATTTGCCAAGTACTCCATAGCCTGGTCGTGGGTGGGGCCGAAGTGCTGGCCGATCGGCTGGCACGCCGACTGGGGGATCGCTACCGATTCGTGGCGGCTTGCCTCGACGAGTTGGGAACGCTGGGCCAGGCATTGCGCGACGATGGCTTTACCGTCGAGGTGATCGGGCGGACACCGGGGCTCGACCGGCGTTGCGCGCGGCGATTGGCCCAGTTCTGGCGCCGCGAACAGGTCGATCTGATCCACGCCCATCAATACACGCCCTTCTTCTACTCGGCGGCCGCCCGAGGACTACGCCGTCGGCCGCCGATTTTGCTCACCGAGCACGGGCGTCATTTTCCCGATGTTCGGCGACGCAAGCGATTCTTCTTCAACCGACTGGTACTCGGGCGAAGGGATCGCGTGGTGAGCGTCGGCGAGGCGGTTCGCCGGGCGTTGATTGCCAACGACGGCTTCCCGGCGCGGCGCGTGGGGCGGATTTACAACGGCATCGACTGCTGCTTCATCGCGGATACCTCGTCGGTTCGCCGCGAGGTGCGAGAGGAAATCGGTCTGACCGAAGAGCATCTAATCCTCATACAGGTGGCCCGGCTCAACCACCTCAAGGATCACGCCACCGCTCTGCGCACGATGGAACGGATCGCCGCGCGGCGCGACGACGTGCGGCTCGTGCTGGTTGGCGAGGGCCCCGAACAGGAGGCAATCCAGCGGGAAATCGGCAAGCGGCGGCTGGAATCGCGGGTTTGCCTGTTGGGGCTCCGCGACGACGTACCCCGGCTGCTTCAGGCGGCCGACCTCTTTCTTCTGACCAGCATCAGCGAGGGGATTCCCGTCACATTGATCGAAGCGATGGCCGCCGGGCTTCCCGTCGTGTCGACCGACGTGGGCGGCGTGGCCGAGGTCGTTCAGCACGAACGCAGCGCCCTGCTGGCAGCGGCCGGCGACGATGCGGCGCTGGCCGCCGCCGTGCTGCAACTTGCCGCCGATGACGATCTTCGACGCCGGATGGGCGCCGAAGGAAAACGACGCGCCGCGGAGGTGTTTTCCGAGGAGACGATGCACGAAGCCTACTGCCGGTTGTACGAGGAGATGCTCCATGAGTGATCCTCCGCCCGATGTGCGGCCGAGACTGTTGGTCTTCTCGGACGACTGGGGACGCCACCCCTCAAGTTGCCAGCACCTCGTCGGGCAGCTTCTGCCGAAGTACCGGACCTGGTGGGTCAACACCATCGGTACGCGGCGCCCCGGGCTCGATCGGGCCACGCTCGGACGGGGCCTCGAAAAACTCCGCCAGTGGATCCGTCGCGGGCCACGCAACGAGGCGATGCCCGAGAATCTTACCGTGCTCAACCCCCGGATGTGGCCCTACTTCACCCGTTCGTACGACCGGGCTCTCAATCGCTGGCTCCTCGCGCGGCATTTGGTGCCGGTGGTCGAGTCGGCCGCTGGACCGGTGGTGGCCGTCACCACATTGCCGCTGGTAGCCGGGTTGATGGACAAACTGCCGGTCGCCCGATGGATCTACTACTGCGTGGACGACTTCAGCCGCTGGCCGGGAGTGGACCGTGTGGCGATCGAGGCGCTGGAGGAGCGGCTCGCGCGCCGTTCGGATGTTCTGATTGCCGTGAGCCGCACCCTGCAGGACCGGCTAGCCCGATGGGGTCGGACCTCGCACCTGCTGACCCACGGCGTGGACCTCGAACACTGGCAGCCGGCGGCCTCGGAAGAACCGGTGCCGCAACTGGACGGCCTGGAGCGGCCGCTGGTCCTGTTCTGGGGCGTGATCGACCGGCGGATGGACACACCAATGGTCCACCGGTTGGCCGGGGATCTCAAGCGGGGCACCGTCGTGCTGGTTGGGCCCGAGTCCGATCCCGACCCGGCCTTGTGCGAGCCCAATCGCGTGGTGCGGATCAAGGAGGTGCCGTTCGGGCAACTCCCCCGCCTGGCCCAACAGGCGGCCGTCCTGGTGATGCCGTATGCCGACCTGCCGGTGACCCGCGCGATCCAGCCCCTGAAGCTCAAGGAGTATCTGGCCACGGGCCGCCCGGTGGTGGTCCGCCGGCTGCCGGCCACCGAGGAGTGGGCCGAAGCGGCCGACGTGGTCGACACACCCGAAGCGTTCTCCGAGGCCGTTCGCCGCCGGATCGTCGAAGGGGTGCCGGACGGGCAACTTGTTGCCCGCGAGGGGCTGGCCGAGGAAAGTTGGGCGGCCAAGGCCCGCCGGTTCGACCGTTGGGCGTTGCACCTCGAATCGCCCGAGGCCAGCCCGGGAGAGGACGCCGGTGACGACTGAATCTCCCATGATCCTGCACACCCGAGTGGTCACCGGCACGGGCGGCGGTCCGGACAAGACGATCCTCAACTCGCCCCGGTTCCTGACACCGGCCGGATACGACACGCTCTGTGCTTACATGTTCCCGCCGGGCGACCCGGGCTTTCAGACGCTGCGCCACACGGCGTTGGCCCTGGACGCCCCCTTGCTGGGGATCGAGGATCGAGGGGCCTGGGATCTCCGCGTCGTCGGACGATTGATCGGCATCTGCCGCCGAAAGCGGGTCGCGCTGTGGCACGGACACGACTACAAGAGCAACGCCCTGGGCCTGCTCGTGCGACGATTCCATCGTATGAAACTCGTCAGCACGGTCCACGGCTGGGGTGTCCACGGCGGGCGCACGCCTCTGTACTACCGCATCGACCGGCTCTGCCTGCGGTTCTACCATCGCGTCATCTGTGTCTCGGAAGACCTGCTCGGGCAATGCCTGGCGGCCAAGGTTCGCCCGGACCGGTGTACGCTGATCGAAAACGCCGTCGACACCAACCGGTACGCTCGTCGGCGGACGCCCTCGGAAGCCAAAGCCCAACTGGGGTTCGATCCCGGCCGCCTGCTGATCGGTACGGTCGGCCGGCTCTCGGCGGAGAAGAACTTTGCCGGCTTGATTCGGGCCGTCGACCAACTGCTGCGGCAGGGACACGACGTCGAACTGGCGATCGTCGGCGAGGGTGACTGCCGCGAAGAACTGGAAAGACTCATTGCCGAGCTGGATCGAGGCGACCGCGTGCGGCTCTTGGGATTTCGCGCCGACACGCTCGATCTTTACCAGGCGATGGACCTGTTCGTGCTCAACAGTCTTCGCGAAGGGCTTCCCAACGTGGTGCTCGAAGCCATGGCGACCGAGGTGCCCGTCGTGGCCACCCGCGTTGCCGGTGTTCCCCGGTTGATCGAAGACGACGTCGACGGCCTGCTGATCGAGCCGGACAGCGACGGCCCGTTGATCGAAGCGCTGGCCCGATTGATCGGGGACGCCGGCTTGCGAGCCCGGCTGGCCGCCGCCGCCCGACGAACCGTCGAGACGCGGTACAGTTTCGCCCGGCGCATGGAGAAGATGCGGGACGTGTACGACGAACTGTTGCAGGGGCGAACCGACGGATGAATCGCATCAAGCGAACCATCTTGCACACCGGTCGGCGGCTGGGGCTGTTTGGCATTGCCCGGCGGTTGACGCGGCGGAAGCTGCGGATCCTCTGCTATCACGGCTTCTCGCTCGACGACGAACATGACTTTCGCCCCGGCGTGTTTATGCGGCCGTCGACGTTTCGTCGGCGTTTAGAGTATTTGGCCCGGCAACGATTCTCCGTGCTGCCGTTGGGTGAGGCGCTCGATCGAATGCGCCAGGATCGTCTTCCGTCGGCGGCGGTGGCGATCACGATCGACGACGGCTTTTTCAGCGTGTATGATCGGGCGTTGGGCATCCTGCGGGAGTTTTCCTTTCCGGCCACGGTCTACGTCAGCAGCTACTACTGCCGCTTCGGCCATCCCGTCTTTCGGCTGGCCGTGCAGTATATGTTTTGGAAGACCGCGCGGCGCCCGATCGATCTTACCGGGCTCGACGTGCCCGGTCTCGATGCCCGAAGCGACGATGTTGAAACGGAGATATGGAGGATCATCCACCACGGCGAGACGGTGTGCGACGAACCGACGCGCCATGCACTGGCCGCCGAGTTGGGAAAGTGCCTCGACGTCGATTACCAGCAGATCTGCCGATCGCGCATCCTCAGCCTGATGAAACCGGACGAAATCGCCGAGTTGCCAGCCGCCGGAGTCGACGTGCAGTTGCATACCCACCGCCATCGCTTTCCGGAGAACGAGACCGAGGCCGCGCGGGAAATCGCCGACAACCGGGAGTTTCTCGAACCGCTGGTCGACGCACCGCTGGAACACTTCTGTTATCCCAGCGGCATCTGGTCGCCGAACCATTGGCCACCGCTGACCGCTGCGGGCGTGACCAGCGCCGTGACATGTGAACCGGGGTTTAACGACCAGTCGACGCCGCCGTTGGCTTTGCGGCGTTTTCTCGACGACGAGGTGATTTCCCAGATCGAGTTCGAGGCGGAAGTCAGCGGGTTTCGCGGCTGGTTTCCGCGTTCGGCCCGAAAATGGGGACTACGGTGCCTGTCCCCATTTTCGGACGGGCCATTGGAGTG
>JABMRP010000335.1 GCA_013202535.1 Planctomycetota bacterium | reverse complement strand
TGGCGCGGATCTGTTATCGACAAACCGACACCACCGGGCAGCGGTACGGATCCTACTTTGCACACGTTCTCACCCGAGAGCTTCACGACGGCGGCAACCCCCGGCCGCATTGGAACGGGATGGATGCCCTGCAATTGTGGGATGCTCCGCATTGGGTTGAAGAAGACGTTCCCCCCAGCGGCGATTCCTATCGGTTGCCCCGGATTACCGATCTGGCGTCGTGGCGCGGCAAGGAGAAGCCGGCGATCGACGACGAGGTGCTCCAGGGGTTCTTCACCGCACCGGCAGGCGGTCCGTTCCACGATCCGGGAAACGTGATCCCTTCTCGTTGGCGCGCCTTGAAGCCCGAGCAGCGCACCGAGGCATTTGCGAGCGCATTGCGAGGCTTTCTGGCGTCGGACCCGGCACCCGGCAAACCGCTCGTGCTGGTGATCGAGCCGAGCATGGCCGCGCTGTGGTTTTACGGGATGCTGCGACTGTTGCCCGAGGGACCGCTCCGCGAGGCGATCAGTTTCTCGACCTATGAGCCCGATCCCACCCGATGCTCGACGTCGCTGGCGGCAACGTGTTTCCACGAGCCGGCCGCGGGCGATCTGCGGGAGGAGGCCTACCGGGGGCCGGGTTTCGTACTGAATACGTTCAACAACCGGCAATCGGCGGATGTCGGAACGAATTCGCAGTATGCCGAGCTGATACTCCGCGCGCTGGGCGCCTGTTGCCGACAAGGCGCATCGCAGGATTCGGCGACCGCGACGTGGTGGCGTGGCGTCGACCGTGTGTTGCGGCGTCTTGGCCCCGCCGGTTCGACGAGCCGGGAAGCGCTGGAGAATCTCGCGGCGCTGGAGAATCAGGCGGCCCGGATGTTCGATGCCGCCGGCGTGGCGCCGGAGAAATCGAGTTGGAAGCATCGTGCTTTTCGCGATGCCGTGGTCCGCCAACTCAAATCTCGGGGACCGCTTGGCGCGACGTTGCGCCGGGTCGTAGGTACTCCGGTCCACGTGCCGCTGGTCGAATTGCTCGGCTCCCGCACCGACCATGAAACCGCGGTCAACGCGGTCGGGTATCTCGTGGCCAGCCTTCCCGACGGGCAGATCGCCGCCATGTTGGCCCGCGACGTTCCGGACAACTGCAAAGTCCAGATTCTGGTGCAGTACGTGCGCAAATCCAGCGAGGGGCAGAACGTACCCTCGCTTCCGCCCGGGTGCGAGGATTTCTGGAGCAGCCAGCTTGCGCCTCGCGTGTTGGCCCAGTTGGCCGCCGACGAAGAAGCGCTACTGAAGAGATTCTGCAACGCCGCGCGAAGAAAGCTCTCCGAGCCGATAAGCGTCGGAATGCAACTGATTCGGGCGGCGCGGTCGATGCGGGCCGACGATTCCGCTCGCAACCGGCTGGAAGAAGAAGTGCGGGATGAAGATCTGCTGCAACTGCACGGCGAGCACGGCGCCAACTTATTCGAGCAGCCTTCGCTGGCCCAAAGCGCTTTGGGAGAATTGCTCAAGCGGATGCTCGATTCGCTGCCAAGCTTTCCCGGCGAGTTCGACCGTCGCTTCGCTCTGCTGAAGGACGCCAAGGACCATTTGCCGTCGGAGCAAGACCAGGATACGTTGCAGCATTGGAAGGAGTGTCAGGATGCGATACGAAACGTCGACTATTGGGTGCCCAAGGTCTCCGTTTCCCATCTGAGACGCCAGTTCGACCTCCGGGCGATCAAGAAGCTGGCGTTGCAGGGACGGCCGCTGCCGCACCTGCCCACCGAACTGGTCAACCTGCAGAACGCCTGTGCCGAACTGGCCGACGCCGCGGTGAAGGTGATTCCTCCCTCGGCCTACCACGCCGACGAGTCGGTGCGGCGGCTGCGCGAATTGGCCGAGCAGGTGCTCGGCCACGAGATGATGCCCGAGGAACCGTGGCCATTCGACGCCCTGTGGCAGAAGGTCCATTTGTGTCTGGCGGGCAACGGGTTTCCTCGCCAGCAGCATTTGGGAACCATGCGGACCGATTCCTCGGCCACCGCAACGGGGTCGGCGCCGAAGGGCAAGAGCATCGCCGCGGTGGCCGTTGTGGTCACCCTGCTGGTGGCCGCGGTGGTGGTTTTGGTCCTGAGTATGTCCGAAGCACCAAGTCGCGGGAAAGGCAAGGCCACGGCTGGGAAGAACCAAGGGGATCGGGAGACCGGCACCAACCCGGCGGACACAACACCGGGCCCAAAAGAGCCGCGGACGCCGCCCGGCAATCCGTCACCGATTCCGCCGGAGGGAGTCGTCGTCGATCCTCCGCACGAAGAACCCGTCCGGCCGACTATCCACGATGCGCCTCCGCTGCCTGGCGGACGGTCATTGTCCGTGCTGGGTAACCGTTCCAATTTCGGCGGTTCGCCGCAGTTGTGGTTGGACGGCCAGGGCGATCTATCGCGACTGAGTCTGCGTGTCGGCACGTCCGGCGAACTGCTGCCCGAGTGGTATACCGAAAACTACTTCGCCGCGTGGCAAGTGCTTCGGGCCGATAAGCAGCCCTCCGAGGTGTTCTTGCCGGAAACGAACCGGTTCTACGATGAGTCGCACCAAGTGGAACTCGCCGGCGGACAGCCGGAGATGCTGATTCGCGTGGAGTTCTGGCTGAAGGGCTCCCAGGGGCAGCCGCCGCGACGCATGTTTGTCACGCCCCGGTGGCCCCTTCCCGCCCTCAGGCCGCGGCAGACCATGACCGCCGAGTTCACGCTCAATCGTGGTCGAGACGGCGAGATCGTGCCGCTGTGGAATGGCCTGCCGACGGATCGGAAGCGAGGTCACACGGCACCGGCCGGTGGCGACCCGGTGTCGGATGATACCGAGCCGCCCGAGCCGACCGAGCCCGCCGAACCGGCCCAGCCCGAGCGCGTCCACGCCGACTGGGGAACGACGGCCGATTTGACGTCGGTGGGCGGTGAGACGAGTTTTCGGACGGGCAACCCCCGACTGCTGGCGGATCGGACCGTGGGCACGATCACGGTTCAGATCGAAGACCCGCCGGCGTGGTTCTCCGATCGCGCGGTGGCACGATGGCAGGCCGTATGTCTCATCGACGGTCAGTCGCGGCGGTTTCCCGACGCCAATAAGTGTTTCGATCTGGACACCGAAGCCGAGCTTGATCGGCAGCCGCAGCAGACGGCGGTTCAACT
>JABMRP010000334.1 GCA_013202535.1 Planctomycetota bacterium | reverse complement strand
CGTAGGTTCTTTCTCGCTGGAGTTCCCTGAAATTCTCGTCCAGCGCCTGGAAGAAGATGGCCCGATTGGCGGGCACGAGGAAGTGGGCCGAGCCGTCTTTTTCCACGGGCACCACGCCCCATTGCACCCGGGGCCAGAGGGCGGCCTTCCAACTGGAACTGCTCAGCGACGAGCCCCACCGTCTGCCGGTATCCCAGTAACGCGGTATCGCCTCATTGATTCGCAGCCACTTGACTTCTCCCGGCTCGACTCCCGGCATCCCCTGGTTGATATTGGTCAGCACGCAGAGAGCCTGATTGCTGGCAGCGTATTGGGGGTGACGTGAAGACTTGATGGCCGGTGGAACGGGTCGCGCGACCAGCGGCAAGGGGTGAAAACAGGAGAGGGTGTCGTCCCGATGCACCAGCCGATGGTTTCCTTCGGTATCGATCAGATACAGGGCGTAGGCATCGGCAACATTCTTGTAATGATCCGCCGGATCGACCTTGAAAGAGACCAGAAACTCGTGATCGCTGACCGGATACGGATGCGTATACAGGTGGCCCTTCTGGCCTTCCCGATTGTGTACGTAGCTTCCGTCGCCGGTGAGGAAATGCCATCCCGGTTCGGTTCGGCGTTCGACGAACACATGGGGCGTGATATTGGTGACCGCGTATCGGTCGTCGTTTCGGATATACTCCGCTTCGTCGGGATCGGGGCCACGAGCACGGACGCCGTTCTTGTAGTCGATCACCATGACCGCTCCCACGCAACCTCCTTGCGGAAAGTGGCACGTTCCCACGCAGACAATGCGATGATCGTCGCCGGGAATGGCCTGGGGGTACATGTAGACGGTCGTCGTGTCGTCGGCCACTCCGTAGATCTCTTGGGGTGTGCTCCCGTCGGGATTCATCGACCAGATCGTCTTGCCCACGCGAGCGCCCCGGTCGATATACTCCCAGCGATGGTACATCACGCGACCGTCGTCGAGGACCACGGGGCAAAATTCGCTGACGGGGCTATGGGTGAGTTGTTCGACGTTGCTGCCGTCGGCATCCATGCGATGGAGCGCCGGAGCCACCAGCGCAGCGGAACCGCCGCAGAGAACCGTGTGCTCGCAGCGAGTCGAGGAGAAGATGATCTTGCCGTCCGGCAGGTAACAAGGGTGGATATCGTCGGTGTGCCAGGACGGGCGCCAGCGGGCCACTTTTTCCGCTTCGTCGTCCGGCGGAAACGAGACCTGACGCAAACCCGTGCCGTCGACGTGTACTTCCCAAATGCGAAAACCGGAGCCGGGATCCTGGCGGACGTCGAAGACGACTTTCTTGGCGTCGAAAGAGAGGCTCATTTTTCCGATGAAGCCTTTGCCGCCGGGCAGATCGGCGCCGGTGATCACGGTCCGCACCGCTTTGGTACGAAGGTTGTAGACGCAGATGGCATTGTCGGGCCGGAACCGGTCGCCGCTGGTGCCGTTGTTGATGTCCGTGTAGTAGTGATCCGACGAGTACTGCATGCGCTTGACAAAGATGATCTCGTCAAAGCCCAACGCGTCCGGATCGACCGGTGCCCCGGGTGAACTCGGGTCAATCACGGGCAATGCCACGGCCTCGCCCGCACGGGCGGTATTCGTTACCATTGGGTCGGCGCCGATGGTCGCAATCGCCAGCGAACCAAGCAGGGCCAGTACGGAAACCACGAGCAGCGTTCTTGGAGCATGGCGCATCGGATAGTCCACCCTGTAAGTACATGGGTATGGTTACGGACGGATGGGAAGTCTGAAATCCCCGACGGTGGTATTGAGTGTATCGGGCGAGCTATCGAAGGTCAAGACAATTGCCGTGGGCCGACCGAGTTTGGCTCAACGGCCGATCTCCGGTACGACCACCTCGATCGGCCGCTACTTAATCGTCGCGCCCGGCATGCACTCGCGATCGGGTTGCAGCAGGACGACGGCGTCGCCGTCTCCGGCGGCCAGGAGCATGCCGTTGGATTCTTCGCCGCGGATGACCACCTCTTCGAGATTGGCGACCACGACGATCTGCCGGCCGACGAGTTCTTCGATCGTGTAGTGACCGCGGATCCCGGCCACGATCTGCTTTTCTTCGTCCGGGCCGACGCGAATTTGCAGCAGCAGCAATTTGTCGGCGTTGGGATGCTCGCGGGCGGCCAGCACCGTGGCCACGCGGAGATCGAGATTGGCGAACGTCTCGTACGGAATTTGAGGTTTCATGATCGGTACGCCATGAGGGTTGGGGGGAGCGGGGGTCGGGGCAACTCCATTGCCGGATGATACGGCCCCGGGGCGAGGCTGTCAAACGGGGTGGCTCCAATGGGTTGCCGAACCGGCCGTCTTGCGATAACGTAAAGGTATACCAAGACATATCGCCCCGAGTGCCCGGTCGCTTTTTGACATGATTCGCTCGACACCCATTCTCATTGCCTGCCTGCTCCTTTGCCCGATCGTCGCTTCGGCGGCCGGCGAGGAACTGGCCGAAGCGCGGCAACTGCTACTGGGGGGCAAGTACGACGAGGCCCGGGCGATCTATGCCTCGAAATCCCCGCAAGAGCCGGCGGCCGCCGTGGGCCACGCCCGATGCCTGGCCGCCGTGGGCAAGCTCGACGAAGCCGTGGCCGCCCTGCAACTGCTGGCCCAAGACCATGCCGAGGTCCAGGCCGAGTGGGCCGCATTGGCGTTTCGGCGAGGCGATTTCCGGGCGGTTGACGTACATTGCGAGGCGGCCATCAAACTCGACCGCGACCAACTCCAGGCGAGGTGGCTTCGAGCCGAGTCGGCCCGATTGGCCGGTCGCCCGGACGAAGCCCAGCGCGACTATGCCTGGTTTCTGGAATACTACAACGGGCGCGACGTGGAGGACGCCGAATCGTTGCATTGGATCGGTCTGGCCGCGGCCCAGTATGCAAGGTGGAACCGGCTCCACCAGCAATTTCGTTTTCTCGTCAACGAATTGTATCCCGACGCGTTGGCAGCCGAACCGGCGTATTGGCCGGCCCATTACGAGTCGGGGCTGCTGTTGCTGGAGAAGTACAATTTCCCCGACTCCGCCGACGAATTCGAGGCGGCGCTGGCGATCAACCCGGCCGCGGCGGAAGTTCATGCCGCGTTGGGGCGCCTGGCTTTGGAAAAGCGCGATATCGAAAAGGCCCAGGCGTCGGCCGATCGGGCGCTGGAGATCAACCCCAAGCTGCTCGACGCGTGGCTGTTGAAAGCCGATTTGGCATGGGCCAACTTCCAGCCCCGAGAGGCTGCCCGACTGCTCCGCGAGGAGGCGTTGTCGATCAATCCGCGTTCCCAGGAAGCGTTGGGCCGATTGGGCGCCTACCTCATGTTGCACGAGAACACCGGCGGCCGGCATCCGGCGCCGGCGACCGACCCGCCCGCCGAGCAAACCGCCGCCCATGCCCGCGGCGGGACTTTCTCCTTGGCCAAGGCCCATTGGCTCCAGGACCGGCATCGCTTCGATCTGGCCCAGAAGTGCTTCCGCCGCGCAATCGAGCAGTCGCCACGGCGGATCGGGCCGCGCGCCGAACTGGGCCTGTTGTACATGCGCGTGGGCCACGAGGCCGACGCCCGCGTGCTGCTGAAGAAAGCGTTCGAGATCGACCCGTTCAACGTGCGCGTCAACAACATGCTTGAGGTGCTGGAGGTACTCGACGGATACCAGACCCTACAAACGCCCCATTTTCTCATTCGTTTCGATCCCGGCAAGGATCGCGTGCTGGCCGACTATGCGGGACTCTACCTGGAAGAGTTGTATCCGCAATTCTGCCGGCAATTCGGCTACGAGCCGTCGAAGAAGTTTCTCATCGAGATTTTCAATTCGGCCGACGGTCAGACCGGCCACAATTGGTTCAGCACGCGAATGACCGGGCTGCCCTACATCGGCACGGTGGGAGCGTGTGCCGGGCGCATGGTGGCCATCGTCTCGCCCGGCGACGAAGACGACGAGCACAAGCGGCGCTTCAATTGGGCCGAGGTGCTCAAGCACGAGACGGTCCATCTCTTCACGCTGGAGCAGACGCACTTCAATATCCCCCACTGGTACACCGAGGCGCTGGCCGTGTTGGCCGAGGATTGTCCCCGTTCGGCCCGGTGGAACACCCTGCTGGAGGATCGTGTGCCCGAGGGGGATCTATTCGATCTGGAGACGATCAACTTCGGTTTTACCCGGCCCAATTCCAGCGACGACTGGCAGATGGCCTATTGCCAGGCGGAGTTGTATGCCCAGTACATGACCGCCGCGCACGGGGAGGAATCGCTCGGGAAACTGCTCCAGGCGTATGCCGACGGATTGGATACGCCGGAGGCGATCCGCCGGGCGACCGGTGCCGAGCAGGCCGATTTCGAGAAAGGATACGTCGCGTATCTCGAAGAAACGGTCGCCGGTCTGAGTAGTTTGGCGACCCCGGAGCCGCGCAAGTTTGCCGAACTACAGGAAGCCCACCGCACCGATCCCGCCGACGTCGAGGTAGCCGCCCGCCTGGCCTTTTCGCTCTTGCGGCGTCGCGAGTTCAAAGAGGCGTCGGCCATGGCCGAGGCTGCCCTGAAACTGCAGCCCCGGCACCCGTTGGCAACCTACGTGGCGGCCCGAATGAAGGTGCGCGGGGAGAAGACCGACGAGGCCGTCGCCATGCTCCAGCAGTGTCTCGACACGGACGCTCCGGAGCCCAACGGTTTGCAGTTGCTGGCCGAGTTGAAGTTGCAAGGGGAGGAATTCGACGAGGCGGCGCGGCTGTTCGCCCTGGGCCAGAAGCACGAAGAGGCCAACCTCCAGTGGACCAAGTCGCTGGTCGAAGTATACGAGGCCGCCGGGAACCGGCCGAAACTGATCGAGAACCTGACCCGGCTGGCCCGTGCCGAGTCGGCGGACGTCGACTGGCGAACCCGGCTGACCAAACTGGCGCTGAAGGAGAAGGACTTCGCCCACGCAGCCCAATGGGCGCGCCGGGCGCTGGAGATCGACGTGGCCGACGCCGCCTTGCACCGGATGTTTGCCGAGTCGCTGTCCGGCGAGGGGCGTTTTGTCCGAGCGATCGAGGAGTTCGAGATTGCCGTGAACCTGGATCCCGACGACTCGGCGGCACGGTTCGGTTGGGCAAAAGCCTGTCGCCAGGCTCAACGGCCGCGCGAGGCGATCGAAGTTCTGGAAGATCTGCTCCAGCGCGTGCCTGATTTCCCCGGGGCCGCACAAATGCTTGAAGAAATCGAGGAGGCCGCCACGCCGTGACCAACAGCACAGTAACGTTCGCGCAATTCCAGCAGTTGATTCGCGACATGTACCACGAGAAGGACGCCGCCCGAGGGGTCGACGGCACCTTCATGTGGCTGATGGAGGAGATCGGCGAACTGGCCGCCGCGCTGCGCGACGGAACCGATCAGGAGCGTGCGGCCGAATTCGCCGATGTCCTGGCCTGGCTCACCACGATCGCCAACGTCGTCGGCGTCGACCTATCGCGGGCGGTGGCCGAGAAGTACGGATCGGGTTGCCCCGGTTGCGGGCAATTCGTTTGCACTTGTCCCGACGCCGGAAAACCATGACACAACCGCTCACACGACCCATGATGCGAGAGATTCTGCCCGGCCGGTTCGGCTGCCGGCGCCGGTGGCTTGCCGCGGTGGTCGCTTGCCTGAGCCTGACGACCGCAACGAGCACGGTGCGTGCCGGCGAGGAACCGCCGGAGATCGTCGGCGTGCGCGTGGGAATCGCCGGCTATTACCGGGTCGGTTTGTGGACGCAGGTCGAAGTCACGCTTCGAGGCGGTAGCCAGAGCGTGGCCGGTCGAGTCTCCGTCACCGTGCCCGACGGCGACAATGTTCCCAGCCGGGTGACGACTCCGGCGGAGACACCGTGTCGTTTGGAGCCGGGCAAGGAGTCGGTCGTGCGGCTCAGTGCTCGATTCGGCCGGGTCCAAAGTGAGATGACCGTCGCGCTGCACGTCGACGATCAAACCGTCGTCCAGCACCGCTTTCAGGCGGGCCACTCGCCCCAGGGAAGTACGTTTCGCCCGGCGCTGCCCGCCGGACGCGAATTGTTTGTCGTGGTTGGAACCGGACCGGTCGGCATGAAGCAGGCGATCGCCCTGCAATATCCCGACGAGAGCCGGCAACCGGCCGT
>JABMRP010000333.1 GCA_013202535.1 Planctomycetota bacterium | reverse complement strand
GCCTCCCGGTAGTCATCGTAGACTTGGGTGGTCGCCAAATTGCCGGCGTCGAAATCGTAAAGGACGTGTCGCCGCACGTTCCGCGAACTACCATCAACACCCTCCGCGAGCAACGCCTCGGCATGGTTGTTCGCCTGCCGGGTGGACTGTTCCACGAATTCGTAGGCGTCGTTGCACTTGATCTCCGAGGCCGTAACAAAGACGGCCCCACCGCCGAACGCGCCGACACGAGGCTTCGAGCAGGTCGCGGCCCAGGTCAGCGACCAGGAGTCGGTCGGCCGAAACTGCCCGAGGAACTTTTGGACAAGGTGGGCCGCGCGGTCTGCGGCACCATTCTCTTCGCAGTAGAGCCACAGATGCCGGCCCCACTCGTCATCCTTGTCGTCTTCGGAAAACGCGTACTCGAAACCGGCGTCCTCGCCGAAGTCGGGATCGTAGTCCTCCATGCTGCGATAGGCGCGGCAGCCGGTCCACTCGGCATCTTTGCGATTCAGGTCGTCGGGCAACGCATCCTCCGTGTATTCCTGGTCCCCGAACACGCAGACGACCTCCAACTGCCGCCGCAACCAGGCCGCTTCTTCTTCCGTTAGATGCGGGATGACCTCCGAGAATTCAACATAATGCTCAGCCATGGTCAATTTCACTCCCTTCGATTTCAAGACTCGGCAGCGGTGGGACGTCTGGTGGTAGTTGCTTGCGTAGAGATTTTCGCGCCCTCTTCAGCCGCGAGGCGGCCTTACGCACGGCACCGGCGTCCAACTGCTCTATCGCGGTGTCCAAGGCTTTGGCCACGCGCCGCACTACCTCCACGTCGACGATGGGGTTTCCGTTGGTATCCACCGGAATACAGACCGGATCGGTCCCGGGGCGATACTCGACGATTTCACCGTTGTAGCTGCCGCCACCGTCGCCGTGCCGCGTGTAAGGGATCGCGTGTGCTTGCAGGAACGACTCCAACTGGTCGAACTCTCCCCACGAGGCTTGGTCGTCACACAGCCGGAGTACCCGGCTGTCATCGTGTTGGGCACGGGCCTGGAGCAGGTCCCGTGAGGTGCTTGGCCGGAATGGCCCGTCGCCCCAGTCCAGTGAAACGCCCTCGGTATCAATCACGCCACGCAGTTCATCGGCGTCCTCCGCCGATAGCCGGCCACCGATCCAGATTTGGGCTGCCACGCGCTCAGCCATGGTTGTGGTCCTCCTGTATCTTGGGGGATTTGTCGGTTGCCGAGAGGAACGCGTCGTACTGGTCCTGGTCGAAGCTGTGCGTATCGCACGGCAGGTCTTCGAGGTAAGTCGCATGGACGTCCACTTGGCAGTAATCGCCATTAGCGGTCCAAATCGCCTTGGCCAGGCGCTGGGCAAATTCATCCTCGGTTTCACCGCCGCAGAGCCGGTCATCGGCGGATGCCGTCAACTGAGCGATGGCGGCGTTGAAGGACCAACCATCAAATGGCCATTCGGCCTCGGCAGCCTGTTTGACCGCGTCGATGCGATCACTGGCCGCGCCGGTAATCTTGACGGTCATGTTGTAGAAGCGGCTCATGGGTCTTGCCTCCTTTGTGCAGTGACATCGTCCGCCTCTCGGCTCATTTCAGCGAGCCACTCGTGGCCGTCTGGGCATATCAATCTCACTCGGCCTTGTTCGTCGCGGATAGCCTCCTGGCCATCCCAGCAGACATCGGTGCTGCCCGCGTACTCGGCGTTGCCGTCCTCGTCGAACAGCAGCCGAGCCAGGCCCGGGATGGTCTCCAGCACGCCTTTGGCGAGTTGGCCGCACTGTGGGCATTGCGGTGAATCGAATCGCATGGCGATGGTACTCCGGAATAGGTCAGTTGTTTGGCGGCTGAACCATGTGAAAGGGCTGACAGATGCTCTCAGCCGCCGTATGGTCGATTGGGTTGCCTCGTGCGTCCTCGTACTCGACTTCGTCAGAAGAAACAAACTCCTGACCCATGCAGTCGCCCGTGTCAGCGTTGAACACTTGCACGACAAAACCCGACGTAACCTTCCTGATCACATCCGGAGCAGCATCATCCGCGTTACTTGAAACGGTCGCCACGGCCGACTCGATACCTTGCAGATACGCCGGGCTGGTAATATCGACCCCGGCAAACGCGTGCCCCAAAACCAAGCTTTCCAAAGCATCCATCGCCGCACGCACTTCCGGGCTTTCACCGGGCTCGTGCAGGTCGCTGGAAATGCCGCCACGGTTGCCGGCGACCGCGACCTTGATACCGTAGACACCGAGGTCATACTCAGCCATCAGCGTTTCCTTTCCATTTCACGGCCCACCAGCCCTCGGGCCTCAAGGTGCTCGAAGTCGGGATACTTGGTAATCTCCGACTCCACTTGATCGCCAAGCATGTCATTCAGGCCCCCAACAAAAGCGGCCACCATCTCGTTCCAATGGCCAACCTGCTGGGCCAGGGCGCGGACGTCGCGGTTTTCCCAGAAGTCGCCCTCGTCACTGACGTCTTCCAGAATGCCCAGCGACTTGGCGTGATCGAGCATCCGGATCACCGCCAGATGGCACCGGAGGAAGTTTTCCACCCCACCGCAATCGCGATTGCTGGCGTATTGGGTTTTGCAAAAGCTCCCCCAAGACCAGCCCGGCAAACGGGTGCGGAGCTTTCTCTTGCGGTGTGGCCAATCGGGATCGTCGACCTCGATGTGCGCCGGATAGCGGCAGAGGCCGAAATTGGCCGCTTCGCAACCCTCGCCGGGCCGCGTCTCGAAGGCGGTCACGTGCGTGGGAGTGACACGGTAGCAGTGGGTTCCGCCCGGCGCCGGCCGCTCCACGTACTGGCCCGCCTGGATCAGCAGCCAGCCATGCGGATCGTCCCGGTTGCGTTGATCCAAGTCG
>JABMRP010000332.1 GCA_013202535.1 Planctomycetota bacterium | reverse complement strand
GGCCGGTTTCTCCGGTGATTTCGCTGACCCAGCGGGCGATATTGACCAGATGGCAAATGGTAACCGAACGGTGACCGACCTCGGCGTGGGCGACCGGGTCGCGACGGTCCTTGATGCACTGAATCCAGTTGCCCGAGTGGCTTGTGCTTCGGTAGAGCTGGACCTTCATGTCCGCAAGCGGCTTGGCGGTCAACTCCGGTGCGCTGGCGCGGTATCGGCCTCGGGTAACGTCCATCGTCCCCTTTTCGCCGATAAAGCGAACGCCGCTATTGCTCGGACCGCCGGAAAGTTCCATGATGATGTCGCCCGGATATTTCATCATAACCGTCGGCGAGCGCGGACCACGATGTCGTCCGCCGGGTGCCTCGGGTGTGCTATACATTGTCTCAAACGGCTCGCCCTCGGTCCAGACTTCGACCGGCCCGCTCTCGTCCATGCCGAGTCCCCACTGCGCCATATCGAGCCCATGCGCTCCCCAATCGGTCACCTCGCCGCCCGAAAACGGCTCGATGGAAACCCAGCTCGGATTGCTGCGGTTGTCCCAGATGACGAAATTGAAGTCGGGCGGGGTGGCCGGGCCACACCAGACGTCCCAGTCGAGCCCTTTCGGGATATCCTGCTTCGGCCAGCGGGGCGTCATCGGGCTGTGGTAATTGGACGCGAGGACTTTGGTTAGCTTGCCCAACGCGCCGTTACGGACATGCATGCAACCGGTGTACTCGTTGCCGCCGGAGCGCTGTTGGCTTCCGGTCTGAAAGACCCGTTTATGCTTCCGCACGGCCTGGACGATCCGCCGCCCCTCGGGAATCGAATAGGTCTGCGGCTTCTCGCAGTAGATATCCTTGCCCGCCTGGGCCGCATGGACAGCGTTGATCGCGTGCCAGCGGTGCGGCGTGGCGATCACCACGGCGTCGATGTCGTTCTGTTCGAGCAGCTTGCGATAATCTTGATAGACATGCTGGGCACCCACCGACTTGGCAACTTCCTCGGCACGTGGCAGATAAACATCGGCCACCGCCCCAATGCTGGCACCGCTGCCAAAGCTCCCGATCAGTTGGCGGCCCCGGTTACCCACCCCAATCGAGCCCAGCACGACGCGATCGTTGGAGCCAAACACCCTGGCCGGGAGCAACAAAGGCGAGGCAACCGCCGTCAAGCCGGCAGCGGCGCTTACCTGACAGAAACGGCGTCGGGTCAGTCTATTGCTCATGATAGGATCACTTTCGTGTTGCGAGGATAAATCGTTGGTTCGGATCGAATGACTACTTCTTGGCCGGCGGCTCGACCTTCTGGCCGTAGAGTTTCACGTCGTCCCATTGGACGGTCTCGCCGAAGCAGCCCAGGCCGATCCGGCCCCAGGCGAAGTCTTTGTCGACGGCCGTTTTGGCGGGTTTCTCCATGTCGTCGAAATAGAGTTCGATCGTGCCCTCCTTCACGCGGCGGACCAGCTTGATCTGGTGCCAGCCGTTGTCGCCCCAGGGCGAGCCCGCATTGGTCTGACCGATGGGCTTGCGCGGCCCCTTGTCGACCTTCAGCAGTTGATTGGAGATGGCGTCGCGCACGAGCCCCTGGTGGGCGTAGTAGAAATGCTCGTCGTCCTGGTAGCCGAAGAAGATACAGCAGTCGCGATGCCCGCCCGCCTTGAAGGCCGTGCTGCGCGCCTTGACCAGGAGCACGAAATCGCCCACCACAATGTCCTTCAGCAGCGACAACTCGCTGGGGCTGCGGTGCGGCGGCTTGTAGTCGCTTTGCGCGTGCTGGTCATAGACCTTGCCCCGGCCTTCCATCTCGGTGATCTTCCACGACTTGGCGTCGGTAGGCGCCCAGTGGTCGGCCCCCTGCTCGAAGTCGTCGGCAAAGACCAACGGCAGGCCCTCGTATTGCTCGGCGGCGGAACACAACTCGACGAACGACAAACCTACGACAAAGGCCAGTGCGGTGCGGTACATCATGGGCTCTCTCCGTTAAGAAATCATGTTATGCGCCCCGATAGTAGAAGACTTGCCAACGGCACGGCAAGGGGAGTGCGCCGAATGCATCCATTCTCGGACCGGGCGGAAGTGCTGTCAAGCGCCGTTTTGGGAAGTGACAGGGCTGTTTTCGGAATTGCCTTCGGCCGCCGGCTGTCATAGGATGGGAAGCGACGATGGTAGCGGGTGACCCATTTCTCCGTGGAGGATCGTGATGGCCGGGACTCGGCAGGCGGCGGTGTTGTTTCCGATGGCGCGGGCCCACTTGACCCGATTGCTGCGCGGAATCACCGATTACGCCAAAGAGCACGGCCGCTGGTCGCTCCACGTCAACCCGGAGTCGCCGGGCGGAAATTG
>JABMRP010000331.1 GCA_013202535.1 Planctomycetota bacterium | reverse complement strand
TCTCCAACACGGGACGATACGCGCTGGCGTAACAGGCCAGCACCAGCGTCATCGCCACGGCCAAGGCGAGGTAGGTGGTCCAGCCGGGTAGCTGACGGCGATCCGTCTTGCCTTGCGCGAGATTGGCACCCATCGCCAACAGCAGCCAGAACGTACCGGCGATGCTGGGAAATCCGATCCCGCCGGCTGCCGCCAGATTGACCAGCAAGGCAAGGACGGCAACGGCCGGCACGAAGGCGGGGAACGAGCCCCGCCGCAGCCAAGGCCACAGCAACCAGACGCAGCCGGTTCCCAGGGAGATACCCGCCAGCAAGACCACCGGCGAGGGCGGCATTTCGGCCAGCACGCCGACGGCAAAGGCCAACAGCAGGCCCAACACGGCTCCGCCCAGAACATGGGGAACGGAAGTTGGCTGGGGCTTGGTTTCTTGCGTCGGCGGCGCGGCACGCGTGCCCCGAATGACGACGCTGGCGAAACATGCCAGTACGGCCAGCAGCGCCAACGCGGCCGGGGTGCCCGCGGTCGCCCATGTCTCGAGCAGGAAATTGTGCGGATCGGCGATTTCCTCGCTGGCGGTCGGCAGTTTGTAGGCGGTGTAGGTATCTTGAAAGTTTCCCGGTCCGCACCCGAGCCAGAAATGATCGCCGATCAGATCGAGGCTCGCCCGCCAGTATTGTCCCCGCACGCCGAGCGACTTCGAGGCCTCGGAGAAGACCTGCCGATCCAAGGCACCGGTGGCAGCGACCGCGCCCACGAGTATGACAACGCCGGCTCCGAAGGCCGTCGGGATCTTCCACCCGATACGATATCCCCGCTTACGCGACATCCACCACAGTAGAAACGCCCCCACGGCCACGGCCGCGTAGGCCGCACGGCTCTTAGTCAACAGCAGGCAAACGATCACCGGCAAGCCACAGCCGGCGACGATCGCGCAGGCACGGCCTCGCATCGCCCGGGATGCGATCGCGACCACGGCACCGGCCAGGACGATCAGCCACGGCGTTAGAAATCCGGCCAACGAGTTGGTCAGGGCGAAGCTGGCCAGCGGCTCGCGGCTTTGAAGCCGTTTGTCGAAGAGCAGCCGCTCGGACGAGCCGGGCGGATACCACATGTCGGCGTCCCGCAGCATGCCGTCGGGATCGGCATCGTAACGAGCGCGTGTCTGGGGCAACTCGTAGGCGGCCTGGTAGATACCGTAGGCGGCCAGTGTGACGGCCAGGGCGATCATCACCGCGGCCAGCGCCCGGGCTTCTCGGGCGTCGGCCACGAGTTGCCTGGCCATGAAGAAGCAGAGGCCGAACGCGACCCAGTGCCAGAGCATGTTGATCGCCGGTCGCGGGGCGGCGTGTGAGGTGGCCCAAAGGGCGGCCAGCGTGTGCAGGCCGATGAGCACGAGCACCGCGACGTCGAGCCGCCCGAAGCGGATCTCCCACCGGTCGCGTCCCAGCCAGGCCAACAGCCAGACCACCGCCAGCGCGATCCAAAGCATGACCAACAGCAGGCCGTGTCCCTGTGCGGCGCTGGCCTCGCCGGGCACCAGTGGCCCGGCCACCAGCAGCGCGGTGGTCGCACCGAGCAACCACGGCCGCGCGGATCGCGCGGCGGTCCGTTTCTCGCGCGGCGATGGTTCGGCGAACGGCGGTTTCGGGGCCGTGTCCGATCGGTTGCGTTGTTTCTTCTTGCGTTTGGCCATTAGCTTGTTGGATCTCGCGTGACGTTCCGTGAAAAAAGGGGACAGGCACCTCGCGTCAACCGTTCTCGCGAAAACTCAACCGGTCCCGCGCTCGGAGCCAGTCCCCATTTTTCACTCCCCTTTTCCATTCCCTCTCCTTCCGACGGTTTCCAAAATTCCCACCAATACCAACACACAGCCGACCAGCAGGAGGATGATCCCGGCTCCGACCGCGTCGACGCGGCGAAGCAGCAGGGCTCCCAGGCCGCAGGTACCCGTGGCGAGATAGATCGTCAGCACGGCCTGCGTCTTGGTCATTCCCAGTTCGACCAGCCGATGCGAGAAGTGGCTCGTATCGCCCACAAACGGGCTGCGCCCGCTGCGAAGCCTGATAAACACCACGGTGATCGTATCGTACAGCGGCACGGCCAGCACGCACAGCGGCGCCAGCACGGCGTGGCGCGGCACGCTATGGCCGGCAAACGTGGCGGTGAGCGTGGCCATGGCCACCAGGTAGCCGATCAGGTAACTGCCGCCGTCGCCCATGAACAGCCGCGCCGGCGGGCGGTTGTGCCAGAGAAATCCCAACAGCGCCCCGACCAGCACGAGGAGAAACCCGCCGACGAAAAGTTGCGGCTGGTCGCCCACCGGATCGGGAGCCATCAGCATCACGGTCGCCAGCATGGCACAGGCGATCGCCGCCACGCCGGCCGACAGCCCGTCCATGTTGTCGAGCATGTTGAACGAGTTGACCAGACCCACGATCCAGAGCACACTCAACGGGCCGGTCAGCCAGGGCATGTCGAGAAACAGGCTCAACCGCCAGCCCATCGCCACCATCACCACCGCCACGGCCGTCTGCACGCCCAGGCGGGTCTTCCAGGAAAGTCCCCGGCGATCGTCGATCAGCCCCAGGATCAAGAGCACGGTGCCACCGGCCAACAGAGTCCAAAGCTTGACCGACTGCTCCATCAAGCCCGGCAGATGCGGAGCGATGAATCCGGGCAGCCAACCGGTCGCCTCCGGCCCCGTGGCCATGAGAATCGCCAGCACGGCCTGGCCGACCGCCAGCGGTGCGACGATCCCCAGCCAGATCGCCAGCCCGCCGCCGGTTGCCACGGGCTTCGAATGCACCTTGCGATGCCCGGGCCGGTCGATCAGTCCCCAACGCTCGGCCCGGCGACGCACAACCAGCGCCGCAACGGCGGCGACCGCCATACTGGGGATCAGTGAACCGAGAATCAGCCAGATCACGTCGTGTGGCCCTCGCGTTGTCGGCGGTGGATGGCCTGGCGGCATTCGGAGAAAAACGCTTGGAAGTCCTCGCGGCGGTAATCGGCGTAGGTCAGGTCGTGATGTTGCCATCGCTTGCCGCGGTAGAAGATCGTGATCTCGGCGTAAATCCCCTGGCCCAAGTAAATGCGATGGGCGTGGTCTTTGGTCGAGGCCAGCACGAGCTTGGCCATGGTGAGATAGCCCGGGTCGAGGTTCAACGGCCGCGCTTCGGCATAATCGCCGACGGCCGCGTATTCTTCCTCCCAGCGGTTGGTCAGCAACTTGACGTCGGCCAGATCGGACGGATCGAACGGGTCGGTGAAGGTGAAAAACTGCTTTCTCAGATCGCTGCCCATCGTCGACTCGTAGTAGTCGGTCTCGATGAACTCGAAGGGCCGGCTTTCCAACGCGATCGGTCCCCATTGGCCGATGGCCCGATCGCGCGCCCATCGCAGCGCCGCCGCATGGCGACTGATGGCCGCCATCAGCAGCAATGCGGGTGGATGGGGAGTGGGTTGGCCCATGGTGGTTATCTTTGCTTCTCAAACCGAAAACAGGGGAGTCCGAAAAGGGGGACTGGCTCCGTCGAGAGCCTTGTTCTGAAGTGAT
>JABMRP010000330.1 GCA_013202535.1 Planctomycetota bacterium | reverse complement strand
GCCGATCTTGCGCTTGGGATAGTCCTCGTAATGCTGATACATCAGCGAATCGTGGAAATAGCAGTCTTCGATCCAGATGAATTTCTTCGTCGGTTCCTCGCCGGAGTATCTCCCGTAGATGCCGGTCATACACCGGATGAACTCGATCCCGACGATCTTGAAACCTTCCTGGTCGCTCAGTCGAATGCCGAACCGGTCCTCTTTGTCGTCCTGCCGGTCAATGATCGGCTTGGGGCCCTTTCCATAGGAGGCGATGACAATGGGATTTTGGGGTGTCCCGTTTCCCTCGGGGCTAAGCCCTTGGTACCAAGTGTCGCCGCATTTGAGCAGGATACGGTCGCCGGGGACATAGGTACTGGCCGAGGCCCGCGTCAGGGTTTTCCACGGCCCATTCGTACCGTCCGGATCGGCCGCCTGTCCGGTCCAAGTGTCGTTTCCCGAAGATTGGCTGACGTAGTAGGTCGTTGCCTTTGCCGACGTCTGGGCGAACATCAGAAGGGCCGCGGCCACCACGAACATGACGAAAAAAGTCCCCAGACCTTGCGATGCCTTCATGGTCCTATACTCCCTTTCGTGTTCCTGCTTGACCTCAAAGAAAGACGCGGTTACTCGGCCGCCGAGCCCCCGAGAGCGACTACGCGGAAGCCGTAGTTGGGCCATTTGGCGCTGAGGACATCGTAACACCCGCCTTCCATCCGGTAACCCCGGACGGCACCTAATCGACAGGTTATCCCCATACGGCCCGGGCCACTTTGACAGCCCCTCTTCGCTTTTGCCCGGAGAAGCCACACCAGCGAAGCGGTTTCTCAGCGCAGTGGGGCCCCGGTTCACAGTGTAATCGAGTTGTGTTAGCGTTGCTAATACTTCCTTTGTTCTTGCTAATGATATACAGTAAGTCCTCGGGAGCCCGAGCGACGACCGACTCCCCCAACGAAGATTCTCCCCAGCGAAGATTCGCAAAACGTTGGGTGGTAAGGAGTTGCTGCCGAGTCAATTCATCGAAACCGTGTGAAGGAGCCACCAACTGTGCCAAAACGAGACGACATCCACAAGGTAATGATCATCGGTTCCGGGCCGATCGTCATCGGCCAGGCGTGTGAATTCGACTATTCGGGCACCCAGGCGTGCAAGGCGTTGCGGAGCTTGGGCTACCAGATTGTGCTGGCCAATTCCAATCCGGCAACGATCATGACGGATCCCGGCACGGCCGACGTGACGTACGTCGAGCCGCTCAATCTTCGGACGATGACCGAAATCGTCGCTCGGGAGAAGCCCGACGCCCTGTTGCCCAACCTGGGCGGACAATCCGGGTTGAACCTGTCGTCGGAGTTGGCCAAGGCCGGCGTTTTGGAGGAACACGGAGTCAAGGTCATCGGTGTCCAAATTGACGCCATCGAGCGCGGCGAGGACCGCCAGGCATTCAAAGACACGATGAATCGGCTGGGCATCGAAATGCCCCAGAGCAAGATCGCCAATAGCCTGGAGGAGGCCGAGGCGGCCGTCGAGGAGATCGGCTTGCCCTGCGTCATTCGGCCGGCTTACACGATGGGCGGCACGGGCGGCGGGCTGGTCTACAACATGGAGGAGTTTCGCACCGTCGCCAAGCGGGGGTTGGCCGCCAGTCTGGTCGGGCAGATCCTCGTCGAGGAATCGGTCCTCGGCTGGGAGGAACTCGAACTCGAAGTCGTGCGCGACGCCAAGAACCAGATGATTACCGTCTGCTTCATCGAGAACGTCGACGCGATGGGCGTGCATACCGGCGACTCCTATTGCACGGCCCCCATGTTGACCATCGACCCAAAGCTCCAGCAGCGTCTGCAGAAACACTCCTACGACATCGTCGAGGCGATTCAGGTGATCGGCGGCACCAACATCCAGTTCGCCCACGACCCGAAAACCGGACGCGTCGTGGTCATCGAGATCAATCCGCGGACCTCGCGCAGTTCGGCACTGGCCTCCAAGGCGACCGGTTTTCCCATCGCCTACGTCTCGTCGCTTCTGGCGGGCGGACTGACGATGGACGAGATCCCCTACTGGCGCGACGGCACGCTGGAGAAGTACACACCCTCGGGCGATTACGTTGTCGTGAAATTCGCCCGGTGGGCCTTCGAGAAATTCGAGGGACTGGAAGACAAGCTGGGCACGCAGATGCGGGCCGTGGGCGAAGTGATGAGCCTGGGGAAGAACTACAAGGAGTCGCTGCATAAGGCGATCCGTTCATTGGAAAACGGACGTTCGGGCTTGGGATTCGCCAAGGATTTCAACGAGCGGCCGCTGGAAGAGTTGATCGGCATGTTGGCCGAGGCGTCCTCCGAGCGGCAATTTATCATGTACGAGGCGATCCGCAAAGGCGCCAGCGTGGAAACCCTCTACGAGCTGACCTACATCAAGCCCTGGTTCATCGGGCAAATGAAGGAATTGGTGGAGTTGGAGGAGGAGATTCTCCAACACAAGGGCGGTCAACTTCCCGACGAACTGTTGACCCGCGCCAAGAAGGACGGTTTCGCCGACAAGTACCTCGCCCAGTTGCTCGGCGTGCCGGAGAAGGAAATCCGCGAGAGTCGCACGGCCTTGGGCGTGGTCGAGGGCTGGCACGCGGTGCCGGTGAGCGGTGTGGAAAACGCCGCCTATTACTACTCGACCTACAACGCTCCCGATGAGACCGAGGTATCGCCCAACCGCAAGGTGATGGTGCTGGGCGGAGGCCCCAACCGGATCGGACAGGGGATCGAGTTCGACTACTGCTGCGTTCACGCGGCCTTCGCGCTTCGCGACGAGG
>JABMRP010000329.1 GCA_013202535.1 Planctomycetota bacterium | reverse complement strand
TGGCTACTCTCCTTTGCCTCGAAACGCAACGGCGTTTGGTCTTCCTTGGAGTACCTCTCGGACACCACGTTTCCGCTCGTAAGCGGCGTCTGCCGATAGGTGACCGATCCCTCGACGGGCACCAATGACAAGTCGCTCTCGCCGCCGCAACCCGCGGCCGTCAGGACCATCGCGGCCAGGGCGATCATCGCCCGGACGCGGCTCGGGAACCGTGCCGACACGTTACTCGCCTCCTTATTCGCTCCGTCCGATCAAAGGTTCCGCCCGGACATCTTGCGACGTCTCCGGCCGAATCCGACCAATCCAACCAACCCGATGCCCAGCAGCACAATCGTCGAGGGCTCGGGGACCGGCGCGATCTTCGCGACCTGGAATCCGGCGAGCACGGCGAACCCGAATGAATTGGGTGTGTATCCATAGGTTCCAAGAACGGGAGACCCTCCCGGTACGTCCTCGAAAAGGACGTAGTGTTCACCCTCGACCCAAGCGGGTAACGCCCCGGCGTCCCCGCCGGTCGCGGTCTTAGTGACCCCGTTGACGGTGAAGTCAGTCTCGAAAGTATTGGTGTAAATGTAGATGTCGTACTTCTCTCCCGACTCCAGGCCGGTGATCGTGAAGTCGCCTACTCCGTCTCCGGATGGAGTGTGGTCATAGATGCGATCACTCTGGAGGGTATTGCCTTCCGTGCCCGCGTCGTACAGGCCCAATCCGTTTGCCAAACGGATGCCGATCGGAGTCGGGGTCACGCCGTCGGAGGCGAGGAGGTTCGTCGCGTTGAAACCATTGGCGGCGTTGAGCAGGTTCCAATAGTTGAGGGCGGGGTGATCGTCCGCCGCGCCCATTCCGGCATACGCCGGGTGGCTGCCGCCCTGGACGTCGACGTTGACCACGTATCCCTCGTCTAAGTTTCCGGGGATTCTGAGCGTCGGCGCCGCCAGCGCGCCGTTCTCTTTGGAGCCCCATTGGATGCCGTTACCATTCGCATCCGGGGTCAGTATGAACGTCACCAAGCCATCGGTGTCCGCGTTGAGAAAGGAATCCAGCGCCGCACCGGAGAAGCTTTGTGCCACGGTCGCCGCGGAACCCATGCCAAGCAATGGGGCCTTGGTCAAGTCGACATCTTCACGACCAACACCAGCAAACGTCAGCCCCGGCGCATTCATGTAGGTGATTGTACCCTCGCCCCAGTCATCGGCATTTTCGCTATCGTTCAAGCCGTGAATGTGATAGGGGCCAGTATTATACGTGGAAAATCGCGTCAAATCGAGCATCGCATTAGAGATTACGTCAGGGCTATCCGAGATGTCAAATCGAAGCAAAGTCAACCAACTGCTGTCCGCGGTGTAATCCTGTGCGGTAAGATGCGCATCGCTACCATAGTTGTTGTTCTGCAAATTATTGTTCTCTCCGATCACGGAGGCGTCGGCGCCGTTTCCGTCAGCGGTTGTAATGATCCTCCCGGCACCGGGCGGCAGAGGCGGCGGGGGGGGCGGCGGAGTGGCTCCGGGGACGCCGAAATCGTCCACCGTGGCGTTCACGGCGCCGTCACCGGCCACCACGATCTGGTAGGACGTCATCGAGTCCTTGACGGCGGTGGAATATGTGTCGCCGCCGGCGCTGCCGGTCGTATACAGCGTGGTGCCATTGGCCTTGAAATCGTAGTTGTCGCCGACGCGCTCGATATCGAGTGTGTACGGGCCGGAGAACGTCTGGGCGGCAGCATCTTGGTACAATAAATAGTCGCCAGTGCCGTCCAGGTACGTTCTCGTCACCTGGAAGTGAAAGTCTGTCGCGTTCGCGCCAGTCGGCTGCATCCGCAGCGTGTAGGTGTCGTCGTTTGTGCTAACATAGCCCGGCTGCGGGGCCGCGGAGATCATCAGCCCCAAAAAGCCCCAGTTGCCGCTCGTCCGGCTGAGGTCCTTGACGGTCATCGTCACGGGATCGGTCGCCGAGCGCGAGGAGCCGGTGCGGTACAGTCCCAGGCCGTTATTGCCACCAGGTTTCGGCAGGCCCAAGTCCCCATCGCCACTGTTCCAAGTGGGCGCCGTACTGTCAGGAGGGAAGTACCCATACTGCGTCCACTGGATCGCGATATTTGGATCCGCACTGAAATCGTCGAAGGTGATGGCGGCTCCGGCCGGCGCGCCCATGGCGCCCAGAATCAAGACACAAGAAGCTACGCACAAAATGTTGCTGAGCGTCTTCATTGCATACCCTCACAGAATTGAATGTCGAGACTTCCTTACCCGAGGGCGACGTGCTCCCGACGAACGAAGGTCCCGGACTGTCGAAAAGAAAAAATGGAACGTCTTCCGCATGGTTGCCCACTCACGATTGCCCCGCGTTTTTCCGTTGCATGCTGAGTCAGGCCGTGGATAATGCCACCCCTCGTGGTTGCTGTGATTGTCATCGCTGGACCTCATCCATCCTCCATGGTACTCCAACTCCCCACGTTGTATATGCAATTTTGCGCAGAATATTTGAAACTTTGCGCAAATTGCGCCGACCCCCCCACCGAGATTCCCCGTCGTTCTTGACGGCGGTCGCGCCGCCACGGGATAATCGGGGATGGTGCTTTGTCAAAGTTGAATTTTGGGTTGAAGCAGTGAGCGGCAAGGCGCTAGCCGCCGGTCCTATCGAGTCGACTCTAACCCTGCAATACCGGCGGCTAGCGCCTTGCCGCTCACGATATTACCTGCTAGTGCATTGTCGCGCATAACCCCAATTCTTAAACTTGACAAAGCACTAGCAGCCTGTTGAAGAAGAGGGGAAGACCGCTCATGGCCGAGGTGCCGCGCGTCGTGTTGTTCTTGTACCCCCAGGCGGGTTACGACCGCGGGATCCTTCAGGGGATCGTCCGTTACGCCCGAGCCCATGGACCGTGGATCTTCTATCTTGCCGGGGAGGAACCAGGCTTGCCGTTGCCCAAGACAGAAGCGGTCAGCGGCGCGCCAATCAGCACGATTCATGTCGACAAAGTCCACGGGCGGATGCACTTGCCCGATCTGCGCCGTTGGGGCCCGACGGGGATCATCGGGCGGTTACAGAGCCCGGAGATTGCGAAGAAGGCGCTAGCGCCCGGCGTGCCGGTCATCGCGATGGACCTCTCCGTCGAACAGCTCGCCGCCGGACAGCCGATCTCGAAAGTCTCGGAGATTCGGCCGGATTCGAAGGAGGCGGGCCGCATGGCCGCGGAGCACTTGTTGGGGCGAGGGTTCAAGAGTTTCGGCTTCTGCGGCTACGCGGGCCGGGCCTGGTCCCATCGCCGCCAAGAGGGTTTTTGCGCCCGGCTCGAAGAGGCCGGCTTCCCCTGTGCCGTGTTTCGGCCGCCGAAGCACAAGACGCCGCTTCTTTGGCAGCGGGAACGAAAGCCGGTAACGGCATGGCTCCGCTCGTTGCCCAAGCCGGTCGGGATCATGGCCTGCAACGATCTCCGCGGTCGGCAAGTGCTTGAGGCCAGCACGCTCGGGGAAATGCCCGTACCCGACGACGTAGCGGTGGTGGGCGTGGATGACGATCAACTCGTGTGCGAACTCTCCAACCCGCCACTGTCGAGCGTCGTGCTCAACGCCGAGCAGGGCGGCTACCGGGCCGCGGAATTGCTCGACGCCCTGATGTTCCGTCGCCGGAGAAAGCCGCAACTGATTAGGGTCGAGCCGCTTTGGGTGGTTGCCCGCCAATCCACCGACGTGGTGGCCGTGGAGGACCAGGAGGTGGCGGCCGCGCTGCGTTATATCCGCGAGAACGCGAGGGCACCGATCGGGGTCGATGACGTCGTCAAGCAACTCGTCCTCTCGCGCCGCGCGCTGGAAATCCGTTTCAAGCAAAGTTTGGGCCGATCGATCCGCTCGGAAATCCAACGGGTGCGTCTGGGTTGGGCTAAGCAGTTGTTGGTGGAGACCAATCTGCCGGTGGCCAAGGTCGCCGAGGACGCCGGTTTCAACAGCCTCAGCTACCTGAGCCGAGTCTTCCGTCGGGAAGTGGGCGAGACGCTCTCCCTGTACCGCCGCCGCTGCAAGCCTCTGTAGCAACCCGTTGAAATAGTAACCCGAAGCGTGAGCGAGGAAGATTAGAGGTCGAGTTCCTCGCAATTCCAGTCCCTCGCTTACGCTTCGGGTTATGATGATGTGTTTTACAACGGGCTGCTAGTCGCCTCGGTAGCCTTGCTTCGCAAAATTACAAGTATTATGCGCAAAATTGCCTAGCTTTGCTGAGTCTCCCGCGGTTATAAATGCAATAGGTTAGACGCGGGCGGGTCGTCCACACTTTCACGCCGATACAGGACCGGTTCCAATACACCCATACTTGTTTCAAAGGCACCTATCATGAACAACCCCACCTCACGACGATCCTTCATGCGGAACGTGGGCCTTGGTTCGCTTGGCGCAATGGCAGCCGGCGGATTGGCCTCCCAAGCCGGGGCCCAAGCTCCCGGCGAGAAAATCCTGGGCGCTGAGGGCGTCAAGACGGCGGAACGTCCCAAGGGAGCTTGGCAACCCGTCTCCGATCGGAAGATTCGCGTGGGCGTTGTCGGCCACGGCGTCTGCCAGATGGGCGTGCATTTTGGGTTCCACAACCATCCGAACGTCACCGTGGCGGCGGTCAGCGACCTGATTCCCAGCCGCTGCCAGGCGCTGGCCAAAGCCTGCCGGTGCGAGAAGACGTACCCTTCGCTGGAAGAGATGCTCAAGGACGACACGATCGAGGCCGTCTTTCTGGCGACCGACGCCCCCAGCCATGGCAAGCAGTGCATCGACGTTCTCCGGCGCGGCAAGCACGTCGGCTGTTGCGTGCCGGCTACCTGGGGCTCCCTCGAAGAAGCACAGACGTTGTACGAGACCGTCAAGTCGAGCGGTCGCAAGTACATGATGTTCGAGACG